>CALMAP010000196.1 GCA_937859825.1 uncultured Terriglobus sp.
TTCATAGGGTCACTCTCGCGCTTGGAATGTGGAACTTTGCCTTGGGTTGAAGGGCAAGGCGCTGGGAGTTCCCAGCGCCAGCCCGAGTCCTGCATCCGGCTCAGAAGTAGGTGGTCCAGGTGGTCGAACCGTTCCCGAGATACGTGGGATTGCTCGCCTGCTGGGTGTATTTGTAGTTCGCGTCGTTGATCGTCATCGAAGCGATGTTGCGCTTGTCCATGTTGGCGACTGCGGCCTGAGAAGCCATGCACGCGTGGAGTTGCCCTTGCGCGTGCGCCTCCTCCAACCGCTGCGAATCCGACATAGTGAGGAGATTGAGCTGTTCCACTTCGCTGTTTGTAAGGTCTGTGGTGTCGTAGATGGAGTTGTTCAAAGCATTATTTGCCGCCAGATTGTTGGCCCGGCTGGACTGGTAGGCGCTCACGGCAGAAAGACATTGGCTGGATGCTGCATCCATCGCCTCTATGTGCGCGAGGGTAGAAAGGCGCTGGCTGTTGCCGACGACCTCCTGACTCCAGAAGCCAGACGACGTTCCGGAGATTGCAAGCTGCATGATCTTCCATACGAGACTCGCGTTCTGGGACTTGCCGTTCATCTGGTCTTGGAGGCCAGCGGTTTCGCCGTACGTGTTCTGCACGGTGCTATGCAGCAGAGCGTTCTCTGCCGTGGTGAAGATCTGCTTGGAATTGAAATACTTCAGGTTGTTGAAGATTGTGTTGTAGGTGGTCACGGATTGCTGATAGATGTTCAGCGAAGTCTGCGCCATCTGTATGTCTTGAACGAGTTGCTGGATAAGGGTCAGGTTTTGCTGAGAACCCTGTGCAATCTGTGTTGCCTGAGCGACAAGACCCTTCTCCTCGTTGGCGATCTGCACAATGGCGTGGGCCGACTGTGTTGGGTCGAAGGTAACGCCGCCGAACTGCGCGTGAGCGGGGATCGCCATGGCGAGCGCGGCGACTCCGCTAACGAGTGTCAGACTGCGGGCTGTGGTGAACTTCTTCATGTTTGGAAACTCCTAAAGCGTCGGGTTGACGCGATGGTCTGCGTAGGAGGGAATGAGGATGTCTTTGCCGATGTAGACCCGCGCTCTCGAACCTTCCTTGAGCGTGATAATCGGTAGCCGATTGAGAAATTTGTTGAGTACCTGTTCGCCCTCCTGGCTGGTTTGCGCGGAGATGCCGTTGCGTATCTGGCTATCGGTTGTTAGAACGCTCCCGCCATTGCCGATTTGCGCGAGTCCTCCCAAGCCCCCGATGGCGGCGGCGGCGGCGAACGCTTGCAGATAGCCGTGGTCTACCTTGGTGGCAAGGCCGGTGGTCCCGATCTGATCGAGGCCAGCGTACTTGTCGATGTCGATGGAGAATCCGTCCGGGCAGACGGCACGGTGGAACACAACGGCCAGCTTGTGCTGCTGCTGGTTCCCTACTGCTGTGACAGAGCCAATAAGTCGTGTGCCCTGCGGCAGGAGAAGGTTCTGCCGGTCGTGGGAGTAGTAGTCGGTTGTGAGCATCAGCAGGACCGGACCTGCCATGCCGCCGTCCACGTGGTTGGTGACGATGCCCTCAAGCACGGTACCCTCGAATACGCGATACAGCTTGCCGCCGTACTCATCGAAGTTGTACGCCGCCATCGCGTTCGTTTCTTTCTTCGGACCCGGCTTCGATTCATCTTCCTGTGCAGCCGGCGGCTCGCCGCCGATGTTCTGGGTGGCGACGATGGTCGGTCCGGTGACGGAGGGCCGAATAGTAGACTGTGCCTGCCCTTCCGGTACTGCCGGGTGTGCTTGGAAGTCCACGGCTACGGTGTCGCTGTTGAGTGCGTCCACCCGGTGCTTCTCACGCTCGGCGGCTTTCTGCTTGGCTTGGGCGTGGGCCTCGGACTGGCCGGATGTTTGCTTGGGCGCGTTGGGGCTGGTGCCGTAGATCGCGGCGCTCTGGGCCGGGGTCATGGGCGCTGTGCCGTCCGCTTCCGGCAACGGAACGGGCTGGCCCGCAACCTGCTCTTGCGCCCGCATCCCCTGCTCCTGGGCGTTCATGGCGGCTATCGCCTGCTGGAGCTGGGCGTGCTCGGCGTCACTCTTCTGGATCAAGGCCTGCTGCTTCTCGAAGCTGTTGACCTGCTGGGTGTCGGCGGTGGACGGGCGAGCGGGCAGGGTGCTCTTGGCCGCTTCCTTCTTGGTCCCACTCCCGGAGATGACGTTGTAAGCCGTGGACGCGCCGATAAGCACTACGGCTCCGGTCAAGGCGAGAACGATGGGCATTGTCTTGCCGATGGGCGGCTTTGCTGTGGGTGCGACGGGGACGCTTGCCATTAGTTCGCCTCCTGGCGGTGGAACTCAACCTTTGCTTTGCCGATGGCGACGTAGCCGTTCTGCAGGAGCTTTGGAATGGTGTAGAGCCCGTTCGCAAAGTCGAAGTTGATAAGCGAGCCCTTCTTGTCCTTCAGCTCGTAGACAACGGGCGGCTCCTCGAACTTGCCCTGGATGTAGGTAAACTTGCCGTCATCCCAGATTTGCCGCACACCCAGGACGCGGGCCTTGGACTGGTCCCAGCTGTAGTCAAAGTGGAGGTTGCTGGGGTAGGTGCTCTGGTACTTCTCCTGCGCGGTTTCGGCTGTCTTCTTGTCTACGGCGGCGGCGGCTTTGGCCTCAGCGACTTCCCTTTCGAGCCGCTCTTCCTTTTCCTTCACCTCGGCCACTGGAACGAAAACCGGGGCGTCGGCCATCTTCTTCTGGGCTTCCTGGTCGGTCTGCACCAGGAACACGGTCGAATCGAAGCCCCCGGCCTGGTCTGCCGACACTTCTTTAAGCTCAAGGGTGTAGTCGTTGCCGTGGTCGGAGATGATGTGGACGTTGGTGCTGCTCTTGGCTGCTGCGGCCTTGGGCTTTACGCTCACGAAGCGGCTAGCGACGTGACCGGCGTTGAAGATCCAGTCGTCGGTGTTGCCGCCGAAGATCGTAGCTACCTTCTCCTCGGCTGGAAGCTCAAGCAGGGTCGATTCATTGAGGATGGTCCGAATGACCGGGGGCGCGGTCGTTGCGCTCACCTGGACGGTCCTGGGGGCCTTTCCTTGGGCATAGAGGCTGGACTTACCGGAGACACAGACTGCAAGAAACGTGCTCGCGGTGAGGAGGGTGTGTGCTTTCATGGGTCGGTCTCCTGGTTGGTGGTGCGGGTTACAGAACGGCTAGGCGTCTTCGCCTGCGACGAAACGGGTGATACCGTCCTCCAATCCCCATCTCTCGATCAAGCGGCCACGGCGGGCGCGGTCCTTGGGCCGAGTCGAGAAGATCGCGTAGCTGCGCGGGTCGAGGTTCAAGCGGACAACCTTGGTGATGCCGTCGCGCCGCATCAACAGGCCCTCACGCGGGCCAAGGCTCTCGAAGAGGTTCAACTGCTGCTCGGTCATCTTGAAAAGCTCACCGTAGTGGTCCCGATTGAACGTGACGTCCGGCAGCAGCAGGAACGATGTACAGGAGTTCACGATGCTGTCTGCGTTCTCGCCCAGGTCGTTCGCAGACTGGCCGATAAGGGTCACGCCGCCAAGGTTTTTGCGAACCTGCTTGATGCTGGCGAGTGCGCCTTCGAGAAGCTGCTTGTTCTTCATGTTCGAGAAAATCTCCTCGATCACGACATGCTTGGGAACGCCGAGGTTTTTGGGGTCGTACACTACGTCGTCAATGCGGCGCAGCAGCCAAATCATCAAAGGCTCGATTAGGTCGGGGTAGTCCTTCGCCACGCCTGCGAAGTCCCAGCACTGGATACGCGAGAGGCTAAGCGAGTCCTCTACGTTATCGAAGATCGCGTTATAAACGCCGGTGTCGATCCACTTGGCGAGATACCGGCTCAGGTGCTTGGGCAGCAATAGATTCCTAAGCCTGCGAATCTTGCGGTCGATGAGGTACATGCCCTGCACCTCCTTGAACACCGCATCCTCGTCCTCGGGGCTGAGGGTAGCCCCGCCGCTATTGAGCAGCATCTTGACGAAGTTGTAGAGAAACTTGATGTTCTTCTCGGTCGGCTCCAGGGCGAAGGGGTTGACGCGCGGGCCGTCCAGACCGATGCGGTCCACCTTGCCGCCGTACAACTCCACCATGCTTTCGTAGCTGTTGCCGATGTCAAAAATGAAGGTGAAGCCGTGGTATTTCCGCTCCAACGCGAGCATCTGGTTGGTCTGGACGGACTTGCCGGTACCGGTCGGCCCGATGGTGAGCTGGACGCGGACGCCGGACACGTAGGCGTCATGGAAAAACGGCGTTCCCTGCCGGGTCTCGAAGACGTTCAGGTATTCGCTGTCCAGGTCATCGGATTTGGGGTGGCCAATGTTGGGGGCGAAGACGGGCGAGAGGCGAGCGTGATGGTCTTCCCCTAGCCAAAGCGAAAAGACGTTGTACCGATCGTTGCAGGGGAACATGGCATAGAAGGCCGAAAGGTTCCCGATGGTCTCCTCAATCACGGTCGCCTGGGCGTCCACGAAAGTGCGGTGGACGAGGGGTGTGTTCTCCCTGAGTTCTTCCGCGCTCGAAGCGGAGAGTAGCAGCGTGACGCTGTACTTGCCCTGCGTCTTTTTGTTCAGCTCCTTGACCACCAGGCCGAGGTCGTCAACGCCTTCGGAAGCGGCCTTTGCGCCCGCGCCCTGGTCCAGCGCGGCGAAGTTCTTGCCCGCCATCACACGTTGGAAAATGCCGACCTTAAAGAAGTCAATCCACTTCTCCTGGGCGCTGATTTCCTTGCGAACGGTGGCGCTCGACTGTGGCCTCCAGGTGGTGCAAAGCACACTGTCGCAGGTCAGATTGGTAATGCCGTTGAAGAGGCTCGGCTGCGAAGCCGCAGGGGTGCCGGTCACGGAAAACATCTGGACGTGCCGCTTCCCCACGCGCAGATGGTCGCTCTGCCAAGACACAGCGCTGGTCGCAATCTGCTGGTCTACTCCAAGGTCGGAAGTTAGCGGGATATGGCCTGCCCACTCCTCCAGGTTGAACAACTCTGAAAAGAACCGGAACGCCTTTTCCTTGCCCACGATCTTCAGCCCGATAACGCTGCTCAGGTGGGTCTCAAGGATGTGCGCGGCCTTCTGAAGCTGAGACACCAGGCGGTCGTTCTCGTCGGCCTGAGCCTTGGGCTTGGCGGCGAAAGGGGCCGATAGTTTCGGCTCCAGGGTAAGGCACCAGTGCAGGTCAATGCGCCGGAAGTTGGCCGTCTTCTCAAGGAAGTCCAGCCGGTGGTCCACAAAGGACTGCGTGATGGGATCGGCGTACTTCTTCTGCCGTGGAATCTCGAAGCCGGAGGTCACACGCATGTACTGATACAGCGAGAAGCCTTCCGTCAGTCCCCGGATGCCGTTCTCGATGCTCCGCATTTTGGAGCTGATCTCCGCGTCGGTGAGCCCCTCTTCATCGGCCCCATCGACCTCGAAGAGCAATCCATAGCCGCGTGTTTTGGTGGCAAATACGGTGGGGTTCACAAACCGGGCGATGGGAACAATGCTGTTCGCGGCCCCGGCCTCGGTGAACCACGGATTAGCGTTTGCGCGGGTCATAGTAGCTCTTCTGGGTCCAGCTCAGACCCCACAGTTGGAACATCTTTGGGTGTTTGCGAATGATGAGCGAGCAGACAACAGTGATCGCGACGAAGATGACGATGGATAAAACGAAGAACCGAAGCAGGAGAGCCATCAGCGAGGCAATCACAATGCCCATCCAGATTGGCAAGCTCAGACCGAGCTTCTGCCGGGGTTTGTTGAGGGCTTGATTGATCGCCAGTGGCTCTCCACGCTTGGTCGTCTGCATGGCTACAGGCTCTGTCCGGTGAGCGAAGACACCCACTGCGGCGCGAAGCCGATGACAATTCCGGCGAACAGGCCGCCGCCAATAGCCATGAAGCCGCCCGAGATGTTCCGGCCCATGAACTGGAACACACCGAAGACGATTCCGATGACGACAGCGAGTGCGCCGCCGAGCAGACAGCTCGTCTCGATGGTCTTCATCGCGGAAGTGACGCCGCTGACGTCCACCGTGCCTTGCGCGTGAGCGGCAATGGGTGAAATTGCGAGGGCGAGCAAGACCGGCCCGAGTGCGCGAGCGGTGTCTTTTGCCCGCTGCTTGGTGAAGGTTCTGGAAGCCATGGCTGAAAGGCGGAAATTCATCGTTGCGGTCAAGGGAATGCTCCTGGTCAAGCGGTTGAATGTGTTCGTTTTGCTCTGCTGGGAGAGCCTTCTGGCGTTGGGCATAACTACCTCCGTTATGGAGGTTTTGCGGCGCACGACCTCACCAACACGCGGAACAATCCGCCGCCGTGTACAAGTTGCTGTGTCGCCGCAAACCTGATCTCAAAAAGGCCGTAAAGACACGGTTTTCGTCCTCCTCGCTGTGTCTGTTGGCCGCTTGTTGCAGGCGAACAGAAGGTGTAAATTAGGCTTCTACTTATAAGCGTGTTGAGCGGGAGGTTTTTTGACACCCCTGCATCGGAAAAGTTGAGAATTATGCGCCGGGCTCATCTACACCTGATTGACAGAAGCGGAGTTGTTCTCAATGCCGAGGTACACGCGGCTTGCGAGAAAGCATTCACTCGTGTCGTGCTCGATTTTCCGAACTTCGATCAGGCGCTGATTGCCGATTGGGCCGAGGAAATTGCCGTAGACATGGACGGACACGGAGAGGCGATTCAATTCCCGAAGCGTTACGCCTACATGGCCCTGAGAGGGCGAGTGCGCGATTGGTCACGTACAGGTGCGGGCCGAGCGGAGTTGAAAGGCATCGGACCAGATCTCGAAGAGGTCGCAGGGGTAACCGAATCCTCAAGAGACCAAACTGAACGGGAGGTACTGATGAAACAGATTCTTCCTGAGCTGAGCGAACGAGATCGCGCTATTCTCGTTCTGTTGCTGAACGAGCAATCCACATCTGCTGTTGCAACGTTCTTAGGTGTGAACTATATGGCTGCAGCCAAGGCAATGCAGCGTATGAAGGATCGGGTCTCAGTCGTCTTGAACGGCAGGCGGCATAAAGCCGAAGATGGGCCTAGAGTTGGCGAAATTCGCTTAACGAGAGGGATAGGCAGTGAATCGTGAGTTGATGAAGGACTTCCTCCGGGAACAATTTCCGAATCCGGAAAGAAAGGGCTGTCCTGATGAGGATGTCCTACAGGCCCTGGCTGAAGACCGTATCGCTCCAAACGATCCTGCACTGCTCCATGTTGGCTCTTGCTCCGAGTGCTACACGGAGTACCTTCACCTTCGACGCGAGATTGAAGAAGAAAGGCTGAAGAACCATTCGAACGTTCTTCCCTTCCCTGATCGCTCTAAGAATCAAACCTCCTAGATTTGATTTAGAGATTTTGACTTTTCCGTCAGGGCCACAGGCCTACTCCTGTTTCCTCATATGTCTCTTGATCTCATGTTCTCTTGCTTCCTTATATAGGGTGACGCGGAAGCCCACTTTCTGAGACACGGAAGCCCACCATTCTCTACGCGAAGGCCCACTTCTTCATACGCGAAAGCCCACTATCGCGTACTCGGAAGCCCACCTGAAAACAAGGAAATCCTCGAACTCTGCGGATATACGCGGCAGCCCACCACTGTGATCTGGTATACGCGGAAGCCCACCGATCAGTAGGTGTAAGCGATGAACTCTGTGCTGGCCATTGTTCCCCTCAGCACCGATCTGAGCCTGTTTCCGGTCTTTTCTCCTCAATATACGCGGAAGCCCACCTTAGCC
>CALMAP010000197.1 GCA_937859825.1 uncultured Terriglobus sp.
GTGCTGTACTCCTGCTGGTTCTTGACCTCGCCGATAGCAGTCACGGCGACATCGCCACCTTGTGGAACTTGCTGCCAGCCACGCTGGGTTAGCGCCTGCGCAATGTTACTGCGTATGCGGCCTTCTACCAGGGAATCGCTTGCATGCACTCGGTAGACGCTGAACGTGTGGTAGCGCCCGAAGTCTGCGCCACGGTCGTAATCAGAGCTGACTTTCTGTGCAACGGCAGCAGAAGTGAGAAGTGCGGCAAGAACGGCTGCAGGAACTGTGTGCTTTGTGAAACGGGACATGGAAAACTCCTCTGGGCGCGCATCGGATGCTGCGAACCCGATAACGGTTGGACGCCACCGATGCTGAAGGGGATTGTCGCCAGTGGAACGAAGCGGCGATGGCAGCGCTGTCCGTATAATTGACGGAGGTTGAGCATGGCTGAAATGGAAGCAGTAAGGCCGGCGGTTGATGTTCCAGACGCCTGGCGGAAGACGGAAGTCGCAAGAGATCCGCAGCGTCTGCACCCGATGGACTTTCTGGAAGCGCTCTTTACCAATCTCCTGGAGATTCATGGCGATCGCGGATTCGGCGACGATCCTGCCATGTACTGTGCGTTGGCAAGCTACGAAGAGCAGCCTGTGATGGTGATCTGCAACCGCAAGGGCCGTACCACCAAAGACCGTATGAAGTATCGCTTCGGTTCTCCCGAGCCGGAGGGCTATCGCAAAGCTCTGCGCTGCATGAAATTGGCGGAGAAGTTCGGTCGACCGGTGATCACCTTCCTGGATCTTGCAGGTGCCTACCCTGGCCTTGGTGCGGAAGAGCGTGGCCAGGGGGAAGCCATTGCCAAAAATCTGATTGAAATGGCTGGGTTGCGTGTCCCGACGATCGCCGTTATTACCGGCGAAGGCGGATCGGGCGGTGCACTCGCGTTAGCCGTTGCGGATCGTGTCCTGATCCTTGAGAACGCAATCTACTCCGTGATCTCACCGGAAGGCTGCGCCTCGATCATGTGGAAGGATGCCGGCAAGCGGCAGCAGGCGGCTGAAGCGCTGAAATATACCGCTGCCGATGTGAAGCGACTTGGCTGCGTGGATGAAGTGATTTCCGAGTCTGAACCTTCCATTGCAGAGAACAGAAATCCTGTTCTGGAGCAGGTGAACGCCGCGCTTCGCAGGCATTTGCAGGATCTGCAGGGGAGAGAAGTCGCTGCTCTGCTTGAGGTCCGCTACGCTAAATTTCGCAATATCGCCCAGTTCTACACAGCAGCGCAGTAGCGCTCGGAGCCTCGGGCCGCAGTGAGTCCCATGCCAGCGAACAGTCCAGCAGAAAAGCAGCAGGCAGCCCTCACGTTCATGTTGGGAGCATGCTGGGTCGCTGTCGCATTGATGACGGTGCGGCAACTGCAGCGTTTCAGTGCATGGTGGCATAGCCCGCTTGCGAGCGAAGCCCTGAGTGCTGTGCTGGTTTTTATCGGGCTCTACTGGATCGGCCGGCACACGGTTCGCGACGTGAGGCCGTTCAGCAGCATCGGCCTGGTAGGACGGCCAACCCAGTGGGCGGAGTTTGCGATGGGGCTTGCGTTCGGTTGGGGCGTGGCTCTGGCGCTCGTACTGCCGGCACTGCTTACGCTCCATATGCAGAGCAAGCTCTATCTGGACAAATTTCATTTCCAGCAAATGGCAGCGGCTGTGTTGCTGGTGCTTGCGAACGCCATTGCCACGCAGCTTGTATTTACCGGTCTCCTCTTTCGGTCCCTGGTGCGGGCAACATCCGGAGCAATAGCTACCGTCCTCTTCTCGCTACTCACAGCCACGATCTACGTGCTGTCGCATCCGGGAGGTATAGCCCAGGCGGTGTTTGTTGCTTTGGCGCAGGTGGTGTTTTCGTTGGCTGCACTACGCACGCGGGCGATCTGGTTACCCTTGGGAATTCAGTTTGCCTGGGGCGGTGTTCTTCTGTTGATCTTTGGCGTGCCGTCGTTCTACTGGCCGTCTGTTGCCGGGGTGGTGCGGACTTACCTCACTGGATCGGCAGCTTTGACGGGGGGCTCTCTTGGGCCTGAAAGTTCAGTCTGGGCGCTTCTGGTGCTTGTCCTGGCGCTATTTGTCTTGTGGCGGGCTACGCGGGATTACGCATGGCACTACACCTTCGATCCCATCGAAGGTGCTGGATACGCCATGGAGGTCGCGCCCCCAAAGGAACACACGCGTATGGAGGCGCAGGCGGCGACACAGAGTGTACTCGTCCAGATTGCGCCTACCGCACCGTCCCCATCGCATTCCGACCCAAGTCTTTAAACGGGGCGCAATGCGGCGTATGGCGACACTTGCGAACTGCGCGCGCGCGGTCTAAAGTTTCAGCCATCGAGGATGAAAGCACCATGTCTCGCATGCGGATCTGCCTGGGGTCTCTTCTGGCTGCTACCAGCGCCTTTGCGTCTGCGCAGGTGCCAGGGCCTACGCCGCAGCGCGATGTCTTTGTCGTTGGCCGTGAAACAGCGATCGGCAACCCCCTTGAGGGCTTTCGGCCGACGCGTGTGGAATTACCCGCGGCAACGATGGATACGGATGGCCGCAGGGAACTCGAGCGTATGCTGCTGGCCGAGCTTGGATTTGCTCACCAGCCGCTACCCCTTGGCGCTCCTGGTCTAACCCTGCACGCGAACGGCAGGCTGACAGAAACTGCACAGGAACTGCAAAAGCGGCTTTATGAGAGAGGTATGTGCGCCGATCGTGGCGACCGCGTGATGGTCAGCGATCTGCAGGTGCTCCGCGACCGCATCCTGATCGATGTGAATGGCGGTCCGTACCTGAAACACCGTTTTCTGCGGCATATCTCGATTAACAACATGCCACTCGCTGGCGATGGTCAGGTGGGCGAGCGTGCGACAGGAACCCGCATTACCCTGCTCTTTGAAGGGCCGACTCCGAAGGTGTCCGCCGCGGAATTGAAGTCTCTTCTGGAGCCGCTGTTGGATTTTGGGGTGAAATCCGGCGAACAGGCATACGTGGACACGCTGCCTGCGCCTATCAAGAAAGCCATCGAAGAGCACAACGTGATGGTCGGCATGAACAAACGCATGGTGCTGGCGTCGCTCGGGCAGCCTGAGACAAAGCTGCGGGAGCGTGCCGCCGACAGCACTACGGGCGAAGTGTTTGAGGAGTGGGTCTATGGTCACACTCCCCAGACCATCCGGTTCGTCCGCTTCCGTGGCGATCGTGTGATTCTTCTCAAATCCGGAGCATTAGGAAAGCCCCTGGAAGTCCATGACAAAGATGAGCTTGCCGATTATCGCGATCCCGCCTCGGTGCACACGATCGCGCTCGGGGATAAATCCGAAGACAACGGCAAAGCACCTTCTTTGCGGGCTCCCGGGGAGCATGATGGACCGTCGCCAACCGGCAGCAGCGATTCGAAGAAGCCAAATCAGTCCGGTCCTTCTAGTCGGCTGACATGGGCTTTGACCCATTCGTAAAGGCATGTTGCTGGGGCAAGAGTGGTATGCTTGTAGGGTTGCGCGGGAGAGAAGCCGGAGCCTCCATCCTGGTGTCTCGCCAAGTCTGCGGCCAGTCTCAGAACCGACCCGCGAATCACGATTTTATTGGTGGCACCAGAGTGCCCAAAGAGAGAATACCCAATGGCGAAGATTGCAAAAACAGGCGACCGTAAAAAGGTCATGGACACGCAGCGAAGCACTGACTGCCCAAAGTGCAGCAAGCCCACCCGCATTGCGAAACGCGTGAAGGACCGTGAGCGCGGTACCCCGGGCGGCATGTACATCTCCTGCTCGGCATGCGATTTCTTCGAACGCCTGTAGGTGCAGATTGCGTCTAGAAAGCCCGGCTGCTGCCGGGCTTTTCTGTTTCATTAACGGCTTAGCGCGTTCCTTATCTCATCCAAGAACCCAAGTGCCGCCTCCCGCGGATGCTCGGCCTGAGTGATGGGCCGGCCAACGACAACTTTCGACGCGCCACCGCGAATTGCCTGGAAAGCGGTCGCAGTCCTGCGTTGGTCATCAGCTGGGGCATGCGCTGCGCGAATGCCCGGAACGACCAGTAATGGGCGGTCTCCTGCTGCTTGGCGCATTGCCGGTG
>CALMAP010000198.1 GCA_937859825.1 uncultured Terriglobus sp.
GGTTACATGTGTCTGCCAAAAAGCACAAACGAAAATTCTTGTCAGTTTAGAGTTGGCTTGTTGCCAAGCTTCGTCTGGATGTTCTCCCACACGTCAGAACTCGGGCCTTCAACGTCCGGCTCCAGGAGCATACGTGCTGTTTCTGCAATGTATTCCAGGTCACGCACCAACTCCGCCGCCTGTGGACAGTCCCGCAAGATTTCAGCGAACCGAGGATCAGCACTGAGTTTGCCGCCCTGGGCACGCTCAAACAAATCTGGAAGCTCTTTCTCAAACTCCGCGCATGTCCAGTGTCTGCTGGCTTCAAAGTCGCTCATTTCACCGCCTCCAACTGCCTGGCGGACGCAGCCTGCTCATTCTGGCGGAGAATTTCACGCAACTTCAAACGGGCCTTGTGCAGTTGCGACTTGCTGTTGCCAGTAGAGCACTCCAGCATTTCGGCGATTTCGTTGTGCTCGTAACCTTCTACGTCGTGAAGCACAAATACCAGTCGATATCCAGGGGGCAGGGTACCAACCGCCCGCTCAAGTGCGACACGGTCTACGGAGCCTGAGAGGCGCGGGTCGCGTGAGCCGAAATCGCGCTTTGGTGCGTCTTCTTCAGAAGGGTTGATCGTCTCTTCAAGAGAAACGAGCTGCAGGCCCTTTTTGCGCAAATGCATCAGCACGAGGTTGACCGTGAGCCGGTGCAACCAGGTAGAGAAGGCGCTCTCGCCGCGGAAAGAGCCAAGCTTGCGGTACAGGTGCAAGAAAGCCTCCTGCGTCATGTCCTCGGCTTCTGAAACATTGCCCAGCATGCGCAGGCAAAGTGTGTAGACGCGCCGCTTATGGAGCGCATAAAGTTTGGAAAATGCATCCGGGTCGCCGTTCTTTGCGCGCTCCAGTGCATCTGCCTCGCCTGCTATGGGCGGATTTCGCTTGAACAGCCCAGGCGGAGGCGTCGAATTTGTCTGAGTCATTCCATAACCCTGTGTAAGCATAGGCCTCGCGTTCGTGCCGCGCCGGAATTGACGCTGGCAAGTTTCGGTGTTCCGCGACCGATGCCGTTCTTCCAGAATACAGCAGTGTCAAGGCAGCAAGTTTCGGCACGTACACGTGCATAGTGTGAGAAGTCGGCCGCCGTGCGGGTTGTATTCGTGCTTTGCTGTGCGCTTAACTTTCGTCCACATAAAGACTGCAGACGGGGTGCAGCGACTTTCTTTAGCTGCCGATGAATCTGGCATAAAGCGTACGTGCGCGCACTGGGTCTGAGGTACCCTGCACAACCGTCCTGCCGTCGGCGAACACGCTGAACTGATAGTCCTGATATTGAAAGCGAAGCAGCATGCTGTTGAAGCGCACTGTTCCGTGAGGAATGAGCCTTTGCTCCAGTTCCTCAAAGTTCACGGGTCGATTGTGTTCGTGAATCTGGACAGAGTTTCTTCCGCACAATGTAATGTGCGGTCTGGCCGCTCCGCGCAGGTGCCTGAAGTCACGTTTCACGCACACCTCGCAATCTTTGCGGAACGTACTGCTTCGCACCTCAGAAGAAACGCCGGTCCAAAGGTCCATGGACCAGAGCGTCTGCCGCATCGAGCCGACATCCCCCACCAAAAACTTGATCGCTTCCGTCACCTGAATGGAAGCAGCAAGGTTGACCGCAGAATTCAAAACCCCGGCCGTTTCGCAAGTCTCGACCGTGCCGCCTGGAGGCTCCGGAAAGATGCACGCTAGGCAGGCACTCTGGTGGTCCGGTAATACATTCATGCCTGCGGCGTAGCTGCCGACTGCAGCGCTGTAAATCCACGGCTTGGCCGTAAAGACGGCAAAGTCGTTGAGAAGGTAGCGTGTCTCAAAGTTGTCGGTAGCGTCCAGAAGAATGTCCGCCTCGTTGAGCAGGTCGTGAACGTTCGCAGGCACCAGGTCTGCGACGTGGGCAACAACCTCTGTCTCTCGATTGAGTTCACGGATGCGCAACTTCGCTGCTTCCGCTTTCGGCCGCGCAGTGGCGGCATCCTCCTCGGTAAAGAGCATCTGCCGCTGCAGATTTGAAGGCTCAACAAAATCCCGGTCAATGACCGTGAGCCTGCCAACACCGGCACGTGCAAGCAGACCCGCGGCGGCTGCACCCGTACCGCCGCATCCGACAAGCGCAACGTGTCCGCCTTGCAGGCGCATCTGCCCGGCTTTGCCAATCCCCGCGAAGAGCACCTGGCGGGAGTAGCGTTCCTCATCGGTGGATAGCGGCGGCTCTTTTATCGGCAAGTTCCCGGTGTCCACAGCTAAGAGTGTACCCAGTTGAAAGAGCCTGTTGCCTGAAGGGAATGAGGAGTCAAGATGGCGTGCCAGCCGTACCTAATGACTAACTCTGGGCAGGTTTTCAGCATCAGAACGCCTATACAAATAGAGGTAAGGGGACTTTTGCGTCCTCAGGGCCGGACTTGAGCGCGATCGCTTGCACGTTCCTCCGGTGCATCTCTCAAAGTTGGAGTATCGTTACCGGTGAAAAGAATGCAGGAGAAGCAGTTTCGAATCATGCGCAGGAGGTCGACGGCATTGTCCTCGGTTCTGTGCTGCATGGTGGCCGTGACTCCTGCGGTGCTTGCCGGCCAGGAATCGCAGCCGGCAAGTGGTGCGACTCCTGGCAACATCCAGCAGGGCACGCTGCCTGTACCCCAGCAATCGGCGCAACCAGCTTCGCCGAAAGATGCCACACCCGCGCCTCTTCCGACGGATGCACAGGCGAACGCAACTGCCCAGGCCGCCAAGCAGGCCGAGAACGCAGTAGCGGGCCTTTGGGGTCTGCGCGGCCAACGCATCTCGGCTGTTCGATTTGAGGGTGTTTCGTTCAACGCCGATTCGACGCTGCCGAACGAGTTGGGACTGAAGGCCGGAGACACGCTCGACCCTGCCAAGATACGTGCGGCGACAAGACGCCTGTTTCTCACCGGGCGATACCGCGATCTGCAAGTGCGCAGCGAACAGGGAAGTGACGGAATCGCCATCATCTTTGCGGGCGTGCCACGCTATTTTGTCGGCCGCATCGTGATTGAGGGTGTGAAGTCCGACCGGCTCGCTTCCATTCTTGAATACGCGACGGAGCTGCAGCCGGGTACTCCATTCGTGGATGCCAACATTGCATCAGGCGAAGCGGGCATACGGCAGTCGCTGGCACAGAACGGGTACTACGAACCCAAAATCCGGCCGAGCACGGACAAGGTGGAAGACGGCCACCAGGTCAACATTACCTACAATGTGGTTGTCGGCGTACGAGCGATCGTTGGCAACGTAAGTGTGTCGGGGGATCCCGGCCTGTCCGTCGAGAAATTCCGGGATATTGCGAAGCTGAATACACGCACCACGACGCTGAAGTTCTTTCATGGCAAGAACCGCGTTACGACGGACACTGTAGCCAACGGGCTAACGAAGCTGCGGCAGCATTATCAGAAAGAAGAGCGGCTGGAAGCTGCAATCGCACTTGAAAAGTCGCAGTACGCGCCAGAGCGCAAGCAACTGGACTACAGCTTCAACGATCACCAGGGACCGCTTGTAAAGGTCGACATTCAGGGCGTGAAGGTTTCCAAGGCTCGCCAGAAGCAACTGCTGCCCATCTACGAAGAAAGCGCGGTTGACAACGATCTGCTGAATGAGGGCGCCCACAACATTCGCGAGTTCCTGCTCAGGCAGGGGTACTTCGACGCAACGGTCGACCCAAGCCTGAATCCGCCACAGGCACAAAACAACATCTCGCCCGATGGAACGTTGCTGCCACCGCCCAGCAACATCACGCAAACGGTGCTGTTCCAGGCAAACCCCGGCAAGCGCTACAAGGTCGCCGCAGTCAACATCAACGGCAACAAGTATTTCGACACCGCAACGATCAAGGAGCGCATGCAGATTGTGAAAGCAGACGCGTTCGTAAAGAACGGTCGCTTCTCGCCGGTGCTGTTGTCGAATGACACCGATTCGATCTCGGCACTGTACCGCTCCAACGGTTTTCAGAAAGTTAAAATCACGGCCAAAGAGACCAAAAGCGATCAGGACGCAAAGGTCGCAAAAATCACTGTCGACCTTACGATCGAAGAAGGTCCCCAGCAGAAGTTCGGCACTGTCAATCTGACCGGCGTCGCGGATGCACGCCGGCCTGAAATGCAGGCGCTAATTACCGCGCAGGGCAATCAGCCCTTTGCGCTTGCCTCCATTTCAGGAGATCGCGACAACATTCTGCAGGAGTATCTCTCGAAGGGCTTCGATCAAGCCCGTGTTGAAGTGCGGCAAACCGTTCGCAAAGACGACCCGACCATTACCGATGTGACGTATCTCGTTACAGAAGGGGAACAGGTCTTTGTGAACCGTGTGCTGATTTCAGGTCCCATCCACACAAAGCCCAAGCTGATTACGGACCAGTTGCGAATCAAGGCCGGCGATCCGCTCGACGAGTCGGCCCTGGTTGAGATGCAGCGGCGCTACTACGACCTGGCGGTATTCAGTGAGGCCAACGTTGCGGTGCAGAACCCCACAGGCCAGACCGACCGGAAAAATGTACTGGTGCAACTGACAGAAGCCAAGCGCTGGGATGTGACCTACGGCGCGGGTTTTGAAACACAGCTTTCAACGCCGCAGGCCAACTGCCGCGCGCAGGCATCCCTTGGCGATGGCCGCACGGGAAACAATTGCAGTGCAAGTGGCCGTGCAGGTGCTTCCTTCCGTGTCTCGGCGGATGTGACACGAATCAATCTGTTTGGAACAGACAAATCCATAACTTTGCACACGACATATGGCCTGCTGGAACGTATCGCCACACTGACGCTGCAAAACCCGCGCCTCTTCGGCAACCCGAACCTGACGGCTCAGATAAGTGGCGGCTACTCCAATGTTCAGAACATCTCTACCTTCCAGGCAAGCACCCTGCAGGGCCTCTTCCGCGTAACGCAGAAGGTGCCCAAGGCGGACACATTCATCTACGACTTTCAGTATCGGCGTGTCTCGGTAAACCAGAACAGCCTGCAAGTTACAGCGAACCTGATTCCGCTACTCTCGCAACCGGTACGTGTGGGCGGACCGGGCTTTCAATGGTTCCATGACACGCGGAACCCGACACCGCTGGATGCAACGAAAGGCATGTATCTCTCCGTGCAGGAATTTCACGCGAACTCCATTTTTGGATCGCAAACCGATTTCAACCGGATAGACACTACCTTTTCGACGTACCACAGCTTTGGCCCCGCGAAGCACCGCTACACATTTGCAAGAAACACGCGGTTTGGCTTTATCAATGCGTTCGGTGCAAACCCGAATGCAGGTGTAAGCGGCTGTGAAGGGGCTTTGCTCAACCTGAATGCATCGTGCGACCCTGTGCCATTGCCGGAGCGCCTCTACGCCGGTGGCGCTACGTCGCACCGCGGTTTTGGAATCAATGCTGCCGGTCCTCGCGATCTCACGACGGGTTATCCGGTCGGGGGCACTGCGGTCTTTGTGAACACCCTGGAGATGCGTTTGCCAGCACCTGTTCTTCCGGTGGTGGGTGACAGTGTCTCTTTTGTCGTCTTCCATGACATGGGTAATGCCTTCCTGCACATTGGCGACATCGGGCCGTCTTTTGCGCGCTTCCATCAGCCGAATGAACAGAGCTGCCGCCAGGTGACAGGTTTTATCACTGTTGGGAACTGTGACTTCGCTTACTTCTCGCATGCTCTTGGCCTGGGAGCGCGTTATCACACCCCGGTAGGACCGGTTCGTGTGGATTTGAGCTACAACCTGAATCCACCTGTCTACCCCATCATCGACGACTACTCCAAAGCAGTGCCGAACCACGAAGTTGGCCAGGCTGGGCATATTCAATTCTTCTTCTCGATCGGACAGAGCTTCTGATGCGACCACGCCTCTCTCCCAAGGATCGAATAGTTCGTCTCGGTATCGCCGCACTGGTGTTCAGCAGCCTGCCTGCATGGTGCCAGACCGTCTCTCCCAAATCCGTGGAGGCCGGCAAACCTGCCACGAAAGAACAAGCCAAGGCAGACGCGAACAAAAAGCCGGCAGAACGGGGCGACGTTGTCGACCGGATCGTTGCAATCGTCAACAACGACATTGTTCTTGAGAGCGATGTTGAAGAAGAAGAACGGTTCAGCAAGCTCTACCCGTATCGCATTGCATCGGGGGACACTCCGCGTGAGCAGGCACTTGCCCGGCTGATCGACCGCGACCTCATCCTGCAGCAGGTTCGCGCTCCTCAACCCGAGGTTCCCGACGGTGAAGTCGATCAAGAGGAGGCCGATCTTCGTAAAGACCTTCCCGCATGTGCGAAAGCGGATTGCGCCTCGCCAGAGGGTTGGAAAGCTTTCTTGGAGAAGGCAGGTTTTACCGAGGATGAGTTGCATGCGCGGCTGAGGCTCCGCAGAGAGGTGCTCCGTTTTATCGAGCAGCGCTTCCGGAATGGGATCCGAATCTCAGATCAGCAGATCGAAGATTTCTATACGGGCACGATGCTGCCGCAGTATCAAAAGGAACACGCAACACCACCGCCGTTATCTGCGTTAAGCACCCGTATTGGAGAGATCCTTCTGCAGCAGCAGGTAAGCGCGCTGCTCGATCAGTGGCTGAAAACCCTGCGGGATAGCGGCAGCGTTCGCATCCTTAAATCCGGCGAGGAGGCACCCTGATGGCACTCCTTTCGCCCGAAGACCCAAAGCAAAATTCAAAGCCCGGAGCATCCAGTAACGCTCCTTCGCACCGACATAACCGGGTGCTTCGGATTGCTGCGTGGACGGTTGGAGGCATCGTCGGCCTGTTGGTTCTTGTGATTGCCGGACTGGGCATTTATTCCACAACGCAGGATTTCCAAAACCGCATCCGCAAAACACTTGTTTCTACGCTCGAAGAATCGACCGGAGGCAAAGTCGACTTGGCCGCGGTGCACTTCAGCCTGTGGCACCTTGCAGTGGAAGCGGACGGCCTGGTGATTCATGGTCTGGAAGGTGCCGATCAGGCGCCTTACCTTGCCGCTGACCGAATTCTGGTGCGTGTCACCGTGAAGAACCTGTTCGCCCATGCCACGAACAGCACCGGTGCGATGAAGTACATTACGCTTGCACTGCTGCATGTGGACAAGCCCCGCGTTCACCTCATCCTGAACAAGGACGGCACCACCAACCAACCAGTTCCGAAAACGAAGAGCACATCGAATGAGCCGGTCCTGGACACCCTGCTTGATCTGCAGGCAAGCAAGGTGGAACTCGCGGACGGTACTGTTCTTCTCAATGACAAGGCAATCCCGTTTGACCTTGCTGCGAACGATCTTGCAGTCAATGTTCACTACATCACGATAAGCGACCACTACGGTGTGACTATCGGCATCAGCGATCTGCGCACCCGCATGCAGCAGATGCCGGAAGCGCAGTCGCGATTGAGTGTCAAAGCGGAGCTTGGCCGCAAGCTTATTGCGATCGAGCAGGTGACTTTTGACACCGGCAAGTCCTCTCACCTGGACGCGAACGCGAGACTGGAGAACTTCGACAATCCGGTCTGGAATGTGCAGGTCAAGGGAAATCTCGAAGTCCCACAGATCTCCGTTCTGAGCGGCTTTCCTGGGCTCACAGCCGGCGTCGTCGATGTGGATATTGCGGGTCATTCGTGCACTGTTGCGCCGCAGGCTGCGCAGCAAAAGCCGGGTTTCTGGCAGCGACGCCATCCGCAGCAGAGCAAAGCCGATACGAAGCATCTGCCTCCCAGCCCGGACTGCCCGAAGGGTTACCTAGTGGCGGGTGGTGCAACACTGCATGACGTAGGCTACCGCGACGAGTATGTGAACGTAGGCGGCGTGAACGGCCGTGCAGACGTCCGTGTGACACCGACAGAATTACTATTCAACGCAATCGCACTCAATCTGCCCGGCGGTGGCGCCATCGCGGGTGACATGCGCATCAATAACTGGCTTGGTGAGATTCCGCCGGAGGCTCCGGCCCAGTCTGCCACTGTAATTGCTGGACAGAAGACTGCAAACGCCACGGCGCAAATCGCAAACGCCAAGCCGCCCGCGACAGGGAGTCCGGTTCTAAGTCCAACGCAGCGCGCCCACGCCTATATTGACGTCAAGCTCTCGAATATTTCACTCCGCACCGTAAACGAGATTACGGAGCCAAAAAAATACTCCGACCTTGGCTTCGATACGGCAGTAAATGGTCCTGTGCACGTGGAATGGGGCGGAACCACCAATGACCTGCCGAGTTCCGTCATTGTGGATGCCAATTTGCAACTGGCTCCCCAGGGTGTGAAGCGCCGTGGCGCAGCCCAGGATATTCCTGTACGTGGCATCGTGAAGGCAAACTACCGTGGCGCTGGCGAGCTTGTCACAATCCAGCAGCTTGAGGCACATACTCCCGCAAGTACGATCACTGCTACGGGATCCCTGGCCGTCGAACGCTACGTAACCAATCTGAACATTCAGGCCGACCTTCGGGACCTAAGCGAGTTCGACTCCGTACTGAACTCCGTGGGATTCCAGTCCAATGGAAAGAAGGGAAGCGCAGCGTTGCCAGTGGTTTTGCATGGTGACGCTCACTTCAATGGCACAGTCAAAGGCCCGATTGCGGATGTCGATGTAAAAGGGCATCTTCAGGCGAACCAGTTGCAGGCACATCTCGGCAGTCAGGGAGATGTCGCAATCGATACAATAACCGCCGATGCGGAATACACCGCTGCGGGAGTGACTGTCGCATCCTCGACCATTCGTCGTGGCACGGCCGTGCTGAACGCATCCGGCTACGTGAAACCGCATCGCGTTGTGAAGCACCATGCTGTCTCCTACGAGTTCGACAATTTCGCCCAGGTAAACGCGCAGCTCAGGCTCGCAGATGCACAGTTGCATGACGTGTTGGACATTGCTGGCCAGGGCAAGCTGCCCGTTACAGGCACGCTGACCGCGACGGGCAATGTGACAGGAACACTGGGCAATCTGACCGGTGACGCAACCATCGCCCTCAAAAATGGTGTGGCGTATGACCAGCCATTCGACGCGGTGACTGCAGCGGTCAATGTACGCGGGCAAGACATCACAGCCACAGCACTGCAAGTTCGTGCGCAGGGCGTACAGGTGGATGGCAACGGTGCCTACAACCTGACCACGAAGCATGTTCGTGCTCATCTCCAGGGCAACAGTATCCGGCTCTCCAATCTAAAAACTGTGCAGCAGGCGAAATCGCCTGTCGACGGCGTGCTGACCTTTTCTGCCGATGCGAACGGCACCATCGATGAGCCAGGACTCGTCGCGCATCTGGCGCTCGCCAATGCAACCTACACAGGCAAACCCATCGGGCAACTCAACGCAGACGTGCATAGCCAGGGCAATGTCGTTTACCTGAATGCAAAATCTGATCTGCTGAATACGCGCATCGAAGCGGATGGTCAGGTCCAGCTTGCCGGGGATTATCCGCTGAAAGCCCATGCAAGCTTCTCCAACCTGGATATTGCGCCTGTTCTGAAGCTGACCGGCTCAACGCTGGATGCTACATCGCAGGCAGCAGGCGAACTGAATGTAACCGGCATGGCGAAGAAGCCAGAATCGTTGCAGGGCAATGTGGTCATCAGCCCACTCTCTGTCAAAACCCAGGGTCTTGAGTTCCAGAGTGCAGGTCCCGTGCGCGCCTCGCTGAAGGGCGGCGTTGCAAGGCTGGATGCTTTGCACATTACTGGGCCCGACACCGACCTGACCGCTACCGGCTCTGCACAGGTGTTCTCCGCGGATGGTTCGCCCCTCCCACCGTCGGGCGGCCGGATCGAAGCAAAGGCAGATGGCTCAATCAATGTCGCCATCGCGCATCGCCTGAATCCGGAAATCATCGCATCGGGCAACATCCGTCTCAACGTCACGGCATCGGGCACCACCTCCAAACCGGTTCTCGGCGGTAAGGTGACCTTTGCAAACACGAACCTTGCCTATGCAGAGATCCCCAACGGACTCTCAAATATGAATGGCACAGCCAGCTTTACCGAGAACCGTCTTGTCGTGGATGACCTGACGGCATACTCCGGAGGCGGCCGTATCAAGGTGGCTGGGTTCTTCCAGTTCCGCGACGGCATCTTCGCCGACCTGACCCTCACGGCAACCGCGGTGCGCGTTCGTTACTACGGCGTGTCCGCAACAGCAAACGCGAACCTGAGGCTGCAGGGTGACGGTGCTGGCGCAACCGCCAGTGGCAACGTCCTGATTACGCGTTTCGGTCTGGCGCAAACGTTCGATTTCGGATCGATCGCGGGCGGCTCTGGCGATGTCTCCGCTCCACCCGATCCTGACTCGTTCCTGAACAAAATCGGACTTGATGTACGGGTGCAATCCTCACCTTCGCTCGACTTCCAGAACAGCTATGCTCGCCTGGCTGGAACGGTCGATTTGTCGCTGCGCGGCACAGCCGCTGTGCCGTCTGTTCTCGGTAAAATCACTCTCACCGACGGTTCGGCTACATTCAACAGCACGAAGTATCAATTACAGCGCGGCCAGATTTACTTCAACAATCCCATCCGCATTGACCCCGTTGTCGACATCGATGCGACGGCGCGGGTTGAGAATTACGATGTGACCATAGGTGTTCATGGCACCTCCAAAAACCCGAAGCTGACTTACCGCTCCGAGCCGCCGCTTTCGCAGGCAGACATCTTCAACCTGCTTGCTCTGGGTCGCACACAGGAAGAAGCTGCTATCAATACGCAGCAACTTCAGCAGCAGGGGCAGGACCCAACCACCAACGCACTGCTTGGCGGAGCGTTGAATGCGACTGTCTCGAACCGTGTGAATAAGCTGTTTGGCGGTGCGGGGCAGGTGAAAATCGATCCTGCTTACGTTGGAACGCTCGGCACCTCGTCTGCTCGCATTACCGTTGAGCAGCAACTTACACCAAAGATTACGGTTACGTTTGCAACCAGCGTGAATGCGTCGACACAGCAGTTGATTCAGGCGCAATATCACCTAAGCGACAACGTCTCGATCGTCGCAACCCGCGATGAAAACGGCGTCTTCTCCGTGGTCTACAAAATACGTCAGCGCTACAAGTAAATGCATCCAACGCGGCTAGAGACGACGAAGCCTCTTGTGCTTCGTCTTCTTCTTGGAGAAAATGTATGAGTTACCGGACACATACCATCCTGACCACCGGAGCTTCGCTTGCACTGAGCGTCATGCTGCTGGTTCACGCGCCACTTCTGGCGCAGTCGGAAGTCAGCGACACGCAGGTACAGGACGAAGTCCAGAAGAGCCTCGACTCCAAACGGTTCAGTGACGTCAAGGCTTCCGTCAAGAACGGAATGGTCACACTTTCGGGAACGGTGGACGTGTACGCCACCAAAGAGGACGCGGAGCACAAAATTCATCATAAGAAGGGCGTGGTCGCAGTCAGCAACCAGATCACGGTTGCGGGCGGCAGTGAAAGTGCCATCTCCGACATCGAGTTGCGGAATAAGCTGGCGGAGAAGCTGGCATACGATCGTGTCGGGTATGGCACAACTGCCTTCAACAGCTTCACCATCGGTGTGCAGGATGGTGTCGTCACGCTGGCCGGGGTAGCCTACGGCCCGGTGGACAAGGACTCGGCGGTCTCACTCGTATCGCACTACCCAGGTGTGAAAGATGTAATCGACAACGTAGAAGTCGCGCCGGTATCACCCAACGACGACCGCATCCGCCTGCAGGTAGCACGCGCAATCTACGGCTTTCCTTCCCTGAACCGCTATGCCCTTGACCCCGCCAAGCCCATTCGGATCACCGTGGTGAACGGCAACATTACCCTGACCGGAGTCGTCGACCGCCAGGCAGATAAAGACGCCGCCGGCCTGCGCGCCAATGGTGTTCCGGGCGCATTCCACGTGACGAACGATTTGCAGGTGGCAGGGCGCCGTTCCGGCAAAGAATAGAGCCTGCTCAATGTAGGGAGCGAGCAGCCTAAACTGGAGACATGACATCGTTGCGCCAGACGTGGCAGAGCACGCGAACCACACTGGAAATGATCAAGTGGGAACACTCCATTTTTGCACTGCCTTTTGCACTCACTGGAGCAGTGCTTGCAGCAGGCGGATGGCCTTCTGTGCGGGTTTTGTTCTGGATTGTGATCTGCATGGTCTCCGCCCGCAGCGCAGCCATGGCATTCAACCGGCTTGCAGATGCTGAAATTGATCGAATGAATCCGCGAACGGCTTCACGCGCCATTCCTGCGGGAGTTCTCTCACGCACCTTTGCCGCTTGGTTCACCATCCTTTGTTGCGTGGTCTTTCTGATCAGCGCGGCCATGCTGAATCGGCTGACCCTTCTGCTGGCTCCCATCGCACTTCTTGTGGTGCTGGGCTATAGCTATATGAAGCGGGTCACGCGATGGTCTCACCTGGTACTGGGTCTGGCTCTGGGCATCGCACCGTCAGCGGCATGGATCGCCGTGCGTGGAAGCATCGATCCGCGCATCATCGTGCTTACCGCAGCGGTAATGCTGTGGGTGGCTGGCTTCGATGTGCTGTATGCCTGCCAGGATTTTGAGCATGACCGGGCGAGTGGTCTGAATAGCATTCCGCAGGCGTTCGGGTTATCAGGAGCTTTCTGGCTCGCCCGAGGCATGCATTTCGTTATGTTGACGATGCTGGTCTTGCTTGCTGCTCTTTTTCATCTCGGTCCCATTGCGTCTATCGGGCTACTGATCGTAGCCAGTCTGCTGCTGTATGAGCACGCGATCGTTTCGCCACGTGATCTACGCAGGCTTAATGCCGCATTCTTCACGTTGAACGGGATCATCTCGGTCGTTTACTTCGCGTCCGTGGCAATAGACATATTCGCTCGCCGCTAGATCACATGGTACGGGCAACAGCAGAGGCCAACCGAAGTTGGCCTTTGCTTTGCGTCCTTCAAACGTTATGAGTGCTTTGCGCGCTGCTCTTCCTGATAGTTGTCGATCTTGGTGTTTACCTGATCTTTCAGGTGTTCCGCCCCAGCTACGATCTTGTCACGTAATGAGGCGTGACCCGTCTCAACGTGACCCTCAGCCTTACCTGCCTCGTAAGCCACGGAAGAGCGTGCATCGCTGGCGTGTGCGGCTGCGGTGTCATGCGTTTCGCTCACAGCGTCTTTTGCATTGCCCCAGGTTTCTTTGGCTGCACCTTTCAACCTGTCTTCCGCACCGGCGTCTGACAGGTTACTGCTTCCAATTGCCTCGCCCACGGCTTCCTCAGCTTTGCCGAAAGCATTTTGGGCTTTTCCCTTAAGTTCATCGAAGTTCATAGCGAATCTCCTTTTAACCGGTCAGTCCAACAAAGCAAAGGGACCGCGGTCGCGGCCCCTCTCCCTGATTCTAAAGTGCCCGTCTACCGCTTAGCAGGTTGAAGATCAGCACAATAATCGCGAGCACGAGCAGAATATGAATCCATCCGCCCAGCGTGTAAGAACTAACCAGACCCACCAGCCACAGCACGACAAGAATAATCGGGATCGTCCAAAGCATCGTCTTTCTCCTGATGCCCTGGCGTTGTCGCCGAGGGCTATTTTGTGGCCTTCCAGCCACATCAACATCAGTTGCCACGTACACTGACGAGGTTGCCATTTGCTGCTGATTTCTAAAGCAAATATGATCGCGAGCCAGTCAGCAAAGCAGGAAGAATGCCACTTCGCATCGCCATACAGGGGGAACTTGGTTCCAACAGCCATCTGGCCGTTCAGCAAATGCTGGGAGAACAGGAGCTGGTGCCGTGTTCCATCTCTGCCGAGGTCTTTGAAAAGCTTTCCAGTGAAGGCGCAGATGCCGCCATTTTGCCTATCGAAAACAGTTTGCACGGCGCGGTTGCAGACCACTATGACCTTCTGCTCGAGCACGACGTCAAGATCATGGCGGAAATGCAATTGCGCATCCGGCATGCCTTGATTGCTGCGCCAGGCGTTAGTCTGCAGGACGTGCGGCGAGTGCTCTCGCATCCGGTCGCACTTTCGCAGTGCCGCAGGTTCTTTCGTAGTCACCCCAGCATCCAGGCAGTTCCGTTTTACGACACCGCGGGGAGCGTAAAAGAGGTCGTCGCTTCCAACCTTCGCGATACCGCAGCCATTGCCGCTCCTTACGCAGCGGACGTCTACAGCGGAAACGTGCTTGTTCAGGACCTCGAAGACGATGCGCAGAACTTCACCCGCTTCCTGCTTCTCTGCCGCAAGCCCGATCTATCGGCTGCCGGATCTCTCAGGATTGCGGTCTCAGCCGAAACAAAGAAGCTCTCCCTCGCGTTTGCAATCCCGCACCAACCGGGCTCTCTGGTGTCAGTTTTGCAGTTGCTGGCCGGCTGCGGCGCAGACCTCACGCGCATCGAATCGCGGCCTGTGCCCGGCCAGCCGTGGCAGTACATCTTCTTTATCGATATGCGCCTGCCCGCATCGATTACGGAGACTGCAGTGGTTGAGGCAATCCAGCCGGGCTGTTCCATGGTCCGCAGTCTCGGACTTTATCCGTCAGTACTGTCGCCATCGGCATAGGATTGCAAAAACCACAGCAATCTGCGACGGAATACGGCATCCCACGTGCATCAACCAAGTGTGTCGTCGTTAGGCCCGTATGGTTCGCGCGCCCCAGAATCCTTCCAAGACTTAATGCATCCTATGTGTGAAGATTTGATAGAGGTGTACTCACATGCCGAATGACTTCCTGAGCGTGATTCAGCCGACTGCCCAAACCAATGGTGGCCCTGAGGCAAAGACAGGGCGGCGCTCGCTTCCAGTTCTCCCAGTACGCGAAACCGTTTTGTTTCCGCACGCGGTGTTGCCGCTTACGGTGGGCAGGGAGAGTTCGATCCAACTCATTCAATCCCTTGGCGAGGAGCGCACGATTCTTGTCGTCGCGCAGCGCGATGCCCGGCAGGACACGCCAGACGCCAGCGATCTGCATACTGTGGGAACAATCGCCACGATCCACAAAGTCGTGAAGATGCCGAACCAATCTCTGTTCGTCTTCACGGAAGGTACGGAGCGGGCAAAGCTCGGCGCTTTTGAGCAGACTTCGCCGTTTCTTACCGCACAATTCGAGCACCTGCCCGACACAGACGCGGAAAAGGGCCCGGAACTTGAAGCGATGCAGCGCAATGTGCTCTCGCAATTTCAGCAGATTGTGGCCGCTTCCCCCACGCTCTCAGACGACCTGCAGACGATTGCCTTGAACATTGAGGAGCCTGGCCGGCTGGCAGACTTCGTCAGCTCGTCGCTACCCTTCCTGACGACAAACGATAAGCAGGAACTGCTCGAGATTGCGGATGTTCCCGCGCGGCTGGAACGACTGAACCGCCACCTGGTTAAGGAAATTGAGGTACAGCAGCTTCGCTCGAAGATCCAGAATGAGGTACAGGACGCGGTCCAGCAGTCGCAGCGGGAGTATTACCTGCGTGAGCAGATGAAGGCCATCAGCAAGGAACTTGGTGAGCAGGACGAGACTGGCAAAGATGTGCAGGAACTGCGCGAAAAGATCGAAGCCGCAGGCATGCCGGAAGAGACGAAGAAGGAAGCGCTAAAAGAACTGAACCGTCTACAGCGGATGAATCCCGCGCAGCCGGACTACGGCATGACGCGCAATTACGTGGAGTGGCTTGCCGTGCTGCCGTGGGCTAAGAGCTCCGGTGAGGCCGTCGACATCCAGAAAGCAGCGGAATGCCTGGACGAAGACCACTACGGCCTGCAGAAAGTCAAGGACCGCATTCTGGATTATCTTTCTGTCCGCCGCTTAAAGCCGGACATGAAGGGACCGCTTCTGTGCTTCGTCGGACCTCCGGGCGTGGGCAAGCCATCGCTGGGCAAATCCATTGCGCGTGCGCTGGGCCGCAAGTTCTCTCGCATCTCGCTCGGCGGCATGCACGATGAGGCCGAAATTCGCGGTCATCGCCGCACCTACATCGGCGCGATGCCCGGGCAGATCGTGCAGAACCTGAAGCGGGTTGAGACCAACGATCCCGTCTTTATGCTAGACGAAATTGATAAGCTCGGCCGCGATTTCCGCGGCGACCCTGCGAGCGCGCTTCTGGAAACGCTCGATCCTGCCCAGAACTCGACATTCCGGGACAACTACCTGGACCAGCCTTTTGACTTGTCCAAGGTGCTGTTTATCTGCACTGCGAATCAACTCGACCCGATACCCGCGCCGCTGCTCGACCGTATGGAGATCATCGAACTGACCGGATATACCGAGGAGGAGAAGGTAAACATAGCCTCACGCTACCTGGTGCCTCGGCAGATCAAGGAAAACGGCATCGAGCCAGTCGTAATGGAAGCGAAGGCTGAAACCCAGAATCCTCAAGCCGAAGGTGCATCGATTCCTGAGCCCAACCAGACGGAGACACCTGAGGGCGAGCCCCGCATCGTTTTCCCAAAGGAGTCGTTGGGCATTATCGCGCGACACTACACGCGAGAGGCGGGTGTTCGTAAATTGGAGCAGTTGATCGGCACCGTCTGCCGCAAGCAGGCTCGTCGTATCGCGGGAGGCAAAACAGAGCAACTTACCGTAACGAATGAGATCATCCATGAATTTCTGGGCGGCTATAAAGTACGCGTCGATACGGAGATTGCGGAGCGCACCAAGCGCAGCGGTGTTGCTGTTGGTCTTGCGTGGACACCGGTGGGCGGAGACGTGCTGTTCATCGAGGCAAATCGGATGAAGGGTAAAGGGAACTTCCAGATCACCGGCCAGATCGGCGATGTGATGAAGGAAAGTATGCAGGCAGCGCTCACGTGGGTGCGGTCGAATGCGGCATCGCTTGGACTGGACGAGGACGTGTTGAAGGATATCGACCTTCACCTGCATGTGCCGGCGGGCGCGATCCCGAAAGACGGCCCGAGTGCAGGTGTGACCATGGCAACCGCAATCGTCTCGTTGCTAACAGACATGCCCGTTCGCCCGCTGCTTGCAATGACCGGCGAGATCACGTTGAGCGGGAATGTGTTGCCCGTGGGCGGCATCAAGGAGAAGTTCCTCGCGGCGAAGCGGGCTGGTGTGCGCGATGTGGTTCTGCCCATCGATGTGAAGCCGAACGTCGAAGAAGACCTGACGGACGACCAGATCGAGGGCGTGACAATCCACTACGCCTCCCGCATTGAGGACGTACTGGCTGTTGCACTGCCGCAGAGCATGCGCGACGCTGTTCAGGACGAGCAATTGCGGGAAGAAGTCATGGCCGCTGTCGCTTAAACATGGAAGCTGGTTTGCTTAAAAGGGCACGGAGTTTACTCCGTGCCCTTTCCCTTGAGCGATTTACTTGTGATTCTTTGCAGTTTCGAAGCGCTTGTTCACTTCTTCCCAATTGACGGTGTTCCACCAGTTCGCCAGGTATTCCGGTCGCTTGTTCTGGTACTTCAGGTAGTAGGCGTGCTCCCAGACATCATTTCCGAGAACGGGGTAGCTGCCCTGCGTAATGGGGTTGTCCTGGTTCGGCGTTGTGACGATCGCCAGCTTACCGCCCTTGAAAATGAGCCAGCCCCAACCAGAACCAAACTGTTTTGCGGTGGTCTCGTTGAACTGCTTCTTAAATGCTTCGAAATCACCGAAATCT
>CALMAP010000199.1 GCA_937859825.1 uncultured Terriglobus sp.
CGCATTTACTCGTAGTACGTGGCCTGCGAGGTGTTCGTCTCGAAGATGGTGCTGGACTTCACGCAAACCCGGCCGCCGGTTACATCCGCGAGGCGAGAGTTCGTTTCATCAAAGAAGTACTTCGCCAGGTTCTCGGCAGAAGGGTTCACCGTCGTAAACGGCTCAAGCTCGTTGATCATCTGGTGGTCGAGGTAGTTCACCACTGGTTTCAGCACATCCTTTAATATTTTGAAGTCGAGCAGCAGGCCATTTGGCTCAAGTTCAGCTCCGGCGAGAGTCACCAGCACACGGTAGTTGTGGCCGTGCGGGTTTTCACACTTGCCGTGGTAATCGCGCAGGTAGTGGCCAGAGGAGAAGCCTGCTTCGACGGTGACTTCATACATGGGAGCGTCGCTTTCTTGCCGCGCGCGGAGAGCGTTTCCCCACGGGCAGATTTAGTTTATCGAACATGCAAGCGGAAACGTGGGGCTTAAGGGCGCTCGGGCCCGGAGCGCTGGCGGCCTTGACGCTTCATGCGTTCCTGCTGGCGCATCCGTTCACTGCGGCGCTCCGCCTGCTCAAACATGCTCTGCAGCACGCCGAACAACGCCACAATCAGCGCCAGCAGCAGCAGAACGATACCGATCATGTGCCAGAGACTCTGGTCCGCCGGGGAACCAGGCTCGCGCGCAATACCGCTAAATCCGACGACGTACGACACGACTGAGAAGAAGGCCATCGTGGCGGCGAGAATATAGAGGTTGCGGCTCATGCCTTCTCCATTCTAGTTACACTTGGCCGGTGCGAATCGTCTACGATAAAGCCAAGAACGAACGCAATATCCGTGAACGGGATCTCTCTTTCGATCGCGTCTACGACTTCGATTTCGACAGCGCAGTGCTGTTGCTGAGTCCAAGGCACGGAGAGGAACGCATTTTGGCAGCTGGTTACCTTGATTACCGACTGCATGTTCTATGTTTTCTCGATCAGGGCGAATGCTTGCGTGTTATCAGCTTTAGAAAGCAAAGAAGAAGGAGGGACAGAAGTATGGCAGAGAGCTCCGAAGAGTATCTGGCGAACCTCACGAACGATGAGGGAGAGGTGCGGGAGCTAACCGAGGAAGATTTCAAGCAGTTCAAGCCGCTTTCTGCTTTTCCCAACCTCCAAAGACGCTTGACTTCGCTGAAGCGACCAGAACCGGCTCCTACCCTTACCGTCACCCTGCCTAGTGACGTCATCACTCCTTTTCGCGCCAAAGGCGATGGGTGGGAGTTGCGGGTGGAAGCCGCTTTGCGTGACTGGCTGCGCGACCACGCCGCCTAACCCGCCTTGGGTACGCGCCGGGGCTGCTCTTCAGGGTTAAAGAAGCGGTCCACTTCGTCAATATCCTGGGTAATGCGGTAGGGCGGCAGGCTGTCCAGAAAGACCTTGCCGTAGCTCTGGCGCTGCACCCGGTTGTCCAGCAGCATCAGCACCCCGCGGTCCGTTGCGGACCGGATGAGGCGACCAAAGCCCTGCTTCAGCGTGATGACTGCCTGCGGAATCTGCAGGTCGTAGAACGGTTTGCCGCCCGCGCGCTCCACCGCCTCCATGCGCGCCTGCACCACGCGATCACTGGGCACGGCGAAGGGCAGCTTGTCGATAATCACACAGCTTAGCTGTTCGCCCTGCACGTCAATGCCTTGCCAAAAGCTGCTGGTCCCGAACAGGACGGCGTTCGGCGTGGTGCGGAACTCGTCCATGAGCGCGTTGCGCGGGGCGGTGCCCTGCAACAGCAGTGGGAACGGCAGTTCCACCAGCATGCGTTCGTACATCTCGCGCATCTGGGCGTAGCTGGTGAAGAGGCAAAAGGCGCGACCGCGCGACAGTTCCAGAACCTTGCGCATGCGCTCCGCCGCCTGCGGAATGAAGTTGGCGTCACGGGGATCGGGCAGGTAGGGCGGCAGGTACAACAGGGCCTGTTTGCCGTAGTCGAAGTGCGACGGCACCGTAAGCTCCCGTGCACCCACCAGCCCAAGTCTGCGGCTGATGTGGTCGAAGCCGCCCTGCACGGTGAGCGTGGCGCTGGTGAGCACGACCGTGCCGTAATTGGCGAACAACGTTGTCTGCAGAATTTCCGAGACGTCGATCGGGGTGGCTTGCAGGTACGTGTGGAAGGCGGCAGGTGCGCCGCTACCGCTACGCGTGGCGTTCTTTACTCCGCCGGCGGCACGGCGCTCAATCCAGAAGACAGTATTCACGTCTGTGGATTCCATGAGGAACTGCGCGCTCAGCCGCAGGTCCATCACGCGGCGGCGCAAACCCGCAGCCTCCTCAACCTCCTTCAAACGCTCCAGTTCGTCGAACAGCCGCTCCAGCGCGACCTGAAAGCTGGCGTAGAATTCCCCCTGCTCTTCGAGAAACCCGGCGCGATCGTGAAAGGGATGCCGTCCCAGCGTCACGCCCTCCACCGGCAGGGTGCTGAAGAACATGCGGGCACGCTCCCGCAGCGAAGCGGCTGCGCCCTCCACCGAGCCGAACGAGACGCCTTTTGCGCGCAGCAGCAAGTCGGTATCGCGAGCCAGTTCCTCCACCCGCTGCTGCGAGATGACGACGCCGAAGTAGTCGCTGGCAACGTGCTCCATCTCGTGCGACTCGTCGAAGATCACGGTGGCGGCATCGGGCAGCACCCCCGCATCGGGCGCGCCCGCGGCTTGCTGCTTGATGTTCAGGTCCGCAAAGAAAAGGTGATGGTTCACGATGATCAGATCGCTCTCCAGCGCCTTGCGCCGCATTGCGGTGATCCAGCAGGCCTCGAAGTTGGGGCAGGTCTGTCCGAGACAGGCCTCGGAGCGCGCGTCCAGCTTGCTGAACAGCGGTGACGGCTCGGGCAAGCCCAGGATCTCCGCCCGGTCGCCGGTTGTGGTCTCTTTTTCCCAGTCGCGGATGATGTGGAACTGCTTCACCTCCGCAGGCTCGCTCAATAGCGGCGCGGCGCTCAGCGCGTACAGCTTCTGCTTGCAGATGTAGTTGCCGCGGCCCTTCATGTAACAGACCTTCAGCGGCCCCAGTAGCGATTCGAGAAACGGCACGTCTTTGAAGAAGAGCTGCTCCTGCAGGTGCTTCGTACCCGTTGAGATGATGACGCGCTGGCCGCGCTCCCGTGCAATGCGCAGCGCTGGCAGCAGATAGGCGAGCGTTTTGCCGGTGCCAGTGCCCGCTTCCACAATCAGGTGCCGCTTTTCTTCCAGAGCCCGCTCGACAGCCTTCGCCATCTCAAACTGCCCGGCGCGGTGCTCATACGTAAGCGACGAACCCGCAAGCACACCGCCCGGCGCGAAGAACTCACGCAGGGTGGGCAGGGCATCGGCTGTGATGGAAGACGACATGCGAAGAAGAGGCGAACTTCTTTCAGTGTAGACACTGCACCGCAGCAATCAGATGCGAGCTTCTTCGTTGGTCTGCGGTCTACCTGCCGCCGACCACGCGCCGCACGAAAATCGTACCCAGGTAAGCTCCCGCAAGCAGCAGCATCTCAATGCCGAATGGCAGCCCCACCCAGCGGTAGGCAATGGAGAAGTCCAGCATCCGGTGCTTGATCGACGATGCCACCACCATGCCGATGATGCCCAGGAATGTCGCGAAAAAGAAGCTGGCAGCTCCCACCCCGATCGTTGCAAGCACCGTCTGAAATAAGGAGAAATCGCCAACCGGCGCGCCGAAGAGACGCGGTCCCGTGTAGTTCGGCTGGATGCGGTAATGGGTTGTGGTCATGGTTTGGTCCGCAGCGTTGCCGCCGCTCCATTTAGAATACGCTTTGGCTGTGACTGAACTTCTCCAGACCGATTTACTTTCAGAAGAGAGCGCATATGCGCAGCTTGAACGCGTCACCGCGTTGAGTGGCGTTCGCTACGCCACTTTGGGC
>CALMAP010000200.1:0-2170 GCA_937859825.1 uncultured Terriglobus sp.
GTTGTAACACTGCATTCCCCTAAACTGGAAGAATGCCTCCTGTACTCAACGCCCAGTCACTCACCAAGCGCTTCGGCGCGAAGACGCTGTTTGAGGGCCTTTCCTTTGTTGTGGACGAAGGCGACCGCATCGGCCTGATCGGGCCGAACGGTACCGGCAAGTCCACGCTGCTTGCGGTTCTGGCCGGGCGGGAAGATACAGACAGCGGTGAGGTTGCGGTGCGCAAGCGTGCCCGCGTCGCTTACGTGGTGCAGAATTCAGAGTTTGCGAGCGGAGTGGATGTGCGCGGTGTGCTTGAAGCTTCGGTCGCGACTTCGCTGGTGGCGGAGGCAGATCGCGAGCAGCGGGTGCGCCAGATGCTTGGCCGTGTTGGATTTCCAGATGAGAGTGCACTGGCCTCGTCACTCTCCGGTGGCTGGCGTAAGCGCCTTGCCATTGCAGAGGCGGTGATTGGCGAACCGGACGTCCTTCTGCTGGACGAACCTACAAACCACCTCGATCTTGCCGGCATCGAGTGGCTTGAGGAACTGCTGCAGCAGGAGACCTTTGCCGTTGTCGTCGTTTCGCATGACCGCTATTTTCTGGAAGCGGTCACGAACACCACAGTGGAACTGAATCGCATGTACGCCAGCGGCTCCTTCCGTGCGGATGGGCCCTACTCGAAATTCCTCGAGCAACGGGAGATGCACCTGGAAGCGGCGCAGAAGGCGCACGAGAGCCTGCGTAATCAGGTGAAGACCGAAGTCGAGTGGCTGCGTCGCGGGCCGAAAGCGCGTACCACCAAAAGCAAGGCAAGGATCGACAAGGCAAACGATATGATCGCCGACCTCGTCGCGAGCAATGCGCGCACACAGAAGGGGACTGCGGGCATCGACTTTTCCGCCACGGGCAGGCAGACCAAGCGGCTCGTGGAAATGGAGGGCGTCCAATGCGAACTCGGTGGCCGTGTGGTCCTGAACAACCTCGATCTGCTTCTGACGAACGGCGTACGCCTCGGTCTCGTCGGTCCAAACGGCAGCGGAAAGACGACGCTGCTGCGGCTGTTGACCGGCGAACTGGAACAGACCGCCTGCACCATTCAGCGCGCAGCAATGCTGCGTATCGTGTATTTCTCACAGTTGCGTGAGATCGATCCGTCGATCACGCTGCGTCGTGCGCTCGCGCCTGAGGGCGACTCGGTCGTGCACGGCGGCAACGTGGTGCACGTGGCGACCTGGGCCGCTCGTTTCCTGTTCTCCGGCGAACAGTTGAACCAGCCGCTTGAGCGTCTGAGCGGCGGCGAGCGCGCCCGCGTGCTGATTGCCCGGCTGATGCTGCAGCCTGCCGATGTGCTGCTGCTGGACGAGCCCACGAATGATCTGGACATTCCCACGCTGGAAATACTTGAGCAGAACCTGCTCGAATATCCCGGTGCGCTTGTGCTGGTAACGCACGACCGCTACATGCTGGACCGGGTGAGCACGGCCGTGTTGGGACTGAACGGCAGAGGTGACGCCGAACGCTTCGCGGACTACTCGCAGTGGGAGCAGTGGATGCGTTCCGGCGGAGAAGCCTCTTCTCCTCAGAAGATTCCTGCTAGCACGAAGGAGCCGAGCGAAGCTGCCTCTACTTCGTCCGTCACTTCACAAAAGCGCAGGCTCAGCTACATGGAGCAAAGGGAGTGGGACGGCATCGAAGCCAAAGTGCATGAAGCCGAGCAGAGGCTGGCCCGTGCGGAACGCGACCTGAATGATCCCGCTATTGCCAGTGACGCAAAGCGGTTGCAGGCGGCCTTGTCTGAACAATCGGCAGCTTCGTTCGCGCTGCACGAGGTGATGGAGCGCTGGGCGCTACTCGCGGAGCTGGCCGGGTAAGCTCAATTCGAAGCGTCTGAGGAACGATGCATGCCGGACCTGCCGTGAAAGCCAAGCGCAGCCTCGTTGCTGTCTCTTACGTGCCTGATGCGGGGATCGGCGCGAAGGGCAAAGTAGCGCTGTTTGTTACAGACGGGGCAGCGCCAAGGGTAGAGATGAAAGAGCGGGAGAAGGCTTTTCTCGAAAAAGCCGGAACGTTGTACGCGCTCCCAACCTGCGGTGTTGCAGATTTTGCAGGGCACTTCCAGGAAAGCAGTGTTTTTCGGCATCGGTACCTTCCTCTCTGGGCTGCTTGGAGCGTGCGAGTTAACGGTCAT
>CALMAP010000200.1:2180-6476 GCA_937859825.1 uncultured Terriglobus sp.
GAGCGCAGAACCTCTCCGCCCTTCATCACAAAAGTCACATGTCCCATGACCGAAATATCGTCAAGAGGGTTTCCGGCTACAGCGATGACGTCTGCATAGAAGCCGGATTTCAACTGCCCAATCTGATTCTCCCACTGCAACAGGCGCGCACCATGCAGTAAATCGGCCTGGAGCGCGGCCATGGGCGACATTCCGTTGCGTACCATAAGTACCAGTTCGCGGGCCTGAGTGCCATGGGGAAATGGGCCCACATCGGAGCCGACCGCGAAAGGTACGCCTGCGGCAAGCTGCTTGCGGAACTCCGTGGCGTGTAGCTGCTCCTGCGAGCGACGTCTCTCTGCGATCGCAGGGGTGGGCGCGTGCTCCGCGAAGTACTCGCCGATGGCAAAGGTCGGCACGGCGTAAATCTCCTGTTGCCGCATCAGCTTCATCGTCTCCGGGGAAAGCTGGTAGGCATGGTCGACTGAGGCAACGCCTGCACGCACGGCAAAGCCGGTGCCGGGTTCGCCGGTGGCGTGTACTGCCACAACAGAACCGGTGCGTTTCGCTTCCGTGACCGCCGAATCAAGCTCTGCCTCACTGTACTGATAGGGAACGGTGAAGGTGCCGTTCACCAGCCGATCACGGCCGGTCTCATAAATTTTGGTAAAGTCGGCGCCCTCTTTGCGCTGCTGCCGCATCACGCGCACAAGGTCCTGCGCACTGTCTGCCCGGTCAGCGTTTGAGAGCAGGTGCTGCTCGGGGTTCCTGCCGTTGTTGTCCTCATGGCCGCCGGTCAGGTCGATCGCATTGCACGAGACGCGCATGCGCGGGCCGGGGATGAGTCCCCGGTTGATTGCGTCGCGGACCGCTACGTCTGCGCAGCCTGCGCCCTCTGTGCCCATGTCGCGTTCGGCGGTAAAGCCTGCCATCACGTCTGCGCGCGCGGCAGCGGCAGCCAACAGGGTGCGCTGTGGAACGGACTCGTCCACGGTCTGATTGGCTTCATCGCCCACATGCAGGAAGAGGTGCGTGTGCGCGTCGATCAAGCCGGGCATCAGCGTTACGTCGCCCAAGTCCCGTACGTCGGCACCGGCAGGATGCGTGACCTGGGTGCCCGCTTCGCGAATGCGATCCCCCTGAACCAGAACTTCTCCTGGGGCAATCACCTTTCCGGCCGCAACATCCAGCAGCCGGGCAGCATGCAGCACAATGGGCCTGCCCGGCTCCGGTTGCGCGGCCACAGATGCTTCCGAGGCGACGAACGTCACCAGCAGGGTGAGAAGAGTAAGTTTCATGCCAGATGCCATGAGCATAGCGGAGGCGGACATTTCAGGAGAAAAGAAATCGCAAAATCCCGGCGCATCTTTTCGCGCGATATGCGCCGCGCATGAGCGGCTTACATGCCTGTCACGTTGTAACCGCAGTCCACATAGGTGACTTCTCCAGTAATGCCGCTGGCCAGTGGCGACAGAAGAAACGCGGCAGTGTTGCCCACTTCAAGCGCCTCGACATTGCGATGCAGCGGGGCGCGCTCGGTCACGGTATCGAGGATTTTGTTGAAGTCGCCGATGCCGCGCGCGGCCAGAGTCTTGATCGGTCCGGCGGAGATTGCGTTCACGCGGATGTTCTTCGGGCCGAGCGACGCAGCAAGGTAACGCACCGTGGCTTCGAGCGCGGCCTTGGCCACGCCCATCACGTTGTAATTTGGAAAGACCTTTTCCGAGCCGTAGTAAGTAAGCGTCAGGATCGATCCGCCCTCCGCCATAAGGGGCGCGGCGGCGCGGCTTACCGCGACGAGGGAATATGCGCTCACGTCCAGCGCAATGCGAAAGTCTTCGCGCGCGGTCAGCAGGAAGTCGTTTTTGATGGCATCCGCAGGTGCGAAGGCGACCGAGTGCACGACGATGTCGAGCTTGCCATACGCGTGCTTCAGTGCCAAGAAGGTCGCATCGATCTCGCCGTCCACAGACACGTCACATTGAAACGATTTCGCATCGCGCAGTTCAGGTAACAGCGAGTCTGCTTCTTTCTTCAGCCGCTCATTTTGGTAGCAGATGGCAAGCGAAGCACCCGCCTCGTTCAATTTCTGCGCGATGGCCCAGGCGATGGAGCGCTTGTTGGCCAATCCAAAAATCACAGCGGTCTTGCCCTTCAGATCGATCATGCTTTCGTTCCCTTGTTTTTCGTAGCTTTTTCAGCCGTTTTCTTCGCTGTCTTCTTTGGCGCTGCCTGCGCTTGCTTCCACTCCCCGCGCACAAGCCAGTCGTATTGTTCTTCAGAGAGCGGCACGACGGAAAGCCGGAACTGCCGGAAGAGCAGCGAATCATCAAAGAGCGGTTCTTCGCGCATGGCTGATAGCGGTTTGGTTTGTTTCAGCCGTTTGCCTGCCTTCAGCGTGACCAGAGGGTTCTTGGGATCGGCTGCGTCAACCTTGATGACAGTGGCCGTTCCCACAGCCTCTTTGCCGACATTGGAGTGGTAGATCACACAGTGTTCGCCCTTGCGCATGTTGCGCAGCGTAATCAGCGCCTGCGGATTACGGATGCCGTCCCATACGGTCTCTCCTTCACGTTGCAGGTCGTCATAGGAGTACTTGTCGGGTTCGGATTTCAGCAGGTAGGGCATGGGCTTCTGTGTTGCCGTTGGGAACGGCCTTACGAGCAAGAGGATAGCAGTCCTGCGCAGTAAGTTGCAGGAAGTATCTCAGCGATCAAGATCGATGCGCTCAACGTGGATGATTGCTTCCCCAAGAAAACGGGCACCCAGCCGTGCGAACTTTTCCGTCGAGTCGGTCGCGAGAAAAGCGAGATTGCCGGTCTCGTCGATGCCGCAGGGCGCGAGTCGCAGAACGTGTTCGGCGGTTGCATCTGCGGAATCTACCAGAGGAATCCCCGGCATAAGCCGCGCAGCCTCCTGCTCGAGAAGTGAACGCAGCAGGGGGTAGTGCGTGCAGCCCAGCAGTATCGCCGATGGCATGGCATTCTGACCGTGTTCCGCTCTCATCTGCTGCAACGCTTCCTGCAGATAGATCTGCGTCACCTGCCGGGTCACGTCGTGACTGGTCCAGCCCTCCTCCACGAGCGGTACCAGCAGAGGGCACGCCTTCTCGAAGGCCGCAAGACCATGCACAGCACAGGCTGCGGCATAGGCGTGCGATGCGACGGTCGCCTCCGTTGCAAGCACCAGTACGGGTCCAACGCTCTGCGCCTTTGTGGCATACGCCGCGGCTGCAGCACCCGGCTGAATGACTCCGACCAGAGGAACTTTGAAGCGCCCGGCAAGGTTTGGCAACGCCAGCGCCGAAGCTGTGTTGCAGGCGATCACCACCACTTCCGCGCCGCGCTCGGCAAGCACCCGCACGGCAGCGGCCGTGTACCGGGTAACTGTCTCAGCGGACTTAGAGCCGTAGGGCAGCCGGGCGGTGTCGCCGAGATACAGGTAGTCCGCACCGGGCAGCTTTTGCCTCAGTGAACGTAGTACCGTAAGGCCGCCGAAACCGGAATCGAACACACCGATGCAGCGGCGCGCCGTTTCCTTAGTCATGGTTTGTGGGTGTGACCACGTTGCTGGTTTCAACGGAGTCATAGGTCCGGTCCAGCTCCACATTGCCGGCAAGTGTCGACCTCGGTTGACCGTCCACCAGAAAACGCACCTTCGTGATCTGCGGCAGGTTCGCGTGCAGCGTACCGAGAATGGAGTCGATAGTCAGGGTTTCTACCGTGATGCCGCTGGGGTGCGCGTCGCACCATGCGGAACGCAAGTTGACTACGGCCAGTTGGCCTGAGTCGCGGGTAAGAGGGTCCTGCGGAGCGGCCTGTGTAGAAGGCGTTGTGTTTTTTTCTTGAGATGTCGCTTTGGCTGGCCCGGCAAGCGGCAGATCCAGCAGGTATACGTCTTCTACGGCGATACCGCCGCCGAGCGGGTGGGGCGACTTTTTCAACGTGTACTCCGCAAGCAGGTGTTCCAGAAGCGCCCGCGCGCGGACCGCAGGCTGCGAGGGCAGCGCAATGGAGCGCTCCGTGGCAGTGATGGTGCCGTCCTTGTCATTCGCCAGGTCGAGCGTGACTGCCTCGGCAGCGGCGTAAGCAGGTGCTTCGATGGGGGTGTCCGCCGAGGCATCGTCTCGCAGCGTGTAGTTGTGCAGATGGTGGTTGTAAAGCACCACGCCCATTGCGACCGAAGCGGCCAGCAGAACGAGAAAGAGGATGCGCTGATAGCGGGGAATCATTGCGGCTTCCCGCTCTCTGGCTCCGAAGGTATAGGAACCGGCTTGACGGGCTGCGGGATCTTCCGTACCGGGGGCTTGCTCTGATC
>CALMAP010000201.1:0-1653 GCA_937859825.1 uncultured Terriglobus sp.
CGCAGGGGCTGCATCGTAACCGGCGTGGACAGCGCACCCACCCGGCTGGAACCGGCGCGTGAGCGCGCCGCAGCCGAAGGCCTGCCCATCACCTTCGACGAGGGTGACGCCGAAGCCCTGCCCTACCCCGACGCGAGCTTCGACACCGTCGTGACCATGTTCGGGGCCATGTTCGCTCCTTGTCCGGAGCGCGTTGCCGCGGAACTGGCGCGTGTGCTCCGGCCGGGCGGCCGGCTCGCCATGGCGAACTGGAATCCGCAAAGCTTCTCCGGCAAGATGTTCGCCATCGGGTCGCGCCACGTGCCTCCACCGCCGAATGTGCCGCCACCTGTAAAGTGGGGCGACGATGCAACTGCGCGCGAACGCCTGGAGGCTGGGTTCACAGACATCCAAACGCAGCTCATCCCTCTTGAGTTCAGGCTACCGATGGATGCTTCCGGTGCAGTCGATCTCTTCCGCCGCTACTTCGGTCCGACCAAGACTGCATTCTCACGGCTCGATGAAGCGGGCCAGCAGGCTTTTGCCGCCGACCTCGAAGCGCTCTGGTCCGGCGCAAACATCGCCACCGATCTGAAGAGCGAAATCCTTGTCCGTAATGAGTATCTGCAGGTCACGGGCATTCGCCACTAACTTGCCCTCCATAGTTCCAGAACCTCGGCAAATCAGCAGCAGGTCGATTCCCTTGCAGGGCCGTTCTTCTTGGCTTCCGCTTCGCCTTTCCATCCTGAACCAGGCCACGGACGGATGCCCCTCTTAGGGAAGCACAACCCGACAGGCAGACGGGCTGAAGGCCCGCGACAGCAAGCACGTAAGGTCACACGTAGCGACCTGATGCAAAGGCAGCCGCGTGCCCGTTTGTGCCTCTCACTCCGCAGAGGCGAAGTGCATGGAGCTTGCGGCCCTGAAACAACCGGAGGCCGTGTACGTTCGATTCACCCCAGTCCTGTATAAGGGGCTCATGAAAAACCTGCTGCTTCCGTTGCTGCTGTGTGCCGGATTTGATTCGGCACAGACCAGGGCCGTCCCTTCCTCTACCCTGCACGAGATTGTGCAGAAGGCACACGCAAGCGGTAATTTTGATGGCGTCGTTGTCGTTTCCCAGGGCGGTAAAGTTGTCTATACCGAAGCCGTTGGTCTGGCGGACAGGGCGCACGGAGTGCCGATGCGCGCAGACACGGTATTCCGGCTCGCTTCCCAGACGAAACAGGTGACAGCACTGCTGATCATGCAGGAGGTCACGGCTGGACATCTGGCGCTGAACGAGCGTGCGGGAAAGATCCTGCCGGAACTCGCTCTGTCGACTGGGCGTGTCACCGTCCAGCAGTTGCTGCAGCACGTTTCAGGGCTGCCCAACCCGTCTGACGGTCCGGACAACATCGTGCCGGACTTTTACCGGCGAGCAGGACTGGACGCGGCGGACAATACACAGTCTGCCCTGAAGTTTTGTTCCGGTACGGCGAAACGGGAGCCGGGATTCAAGTTTGAGTACAACAACTGCGATTACCTTGTGCTGGGCGCACTGCTTGAGAAGATTACCGGTAAGAGCTACGCAGCCCTTGTGAAGAAGCGCGTCATAGATCCATTGGAATTGAAGAGCTGGGGCATCTTCCCAGCCGATCCGGACCAGGCACCCAAGGTGGCGACAGGTTACGG
>CALMAP010000201.1:1663-14914 GCA_937859825.1 uncultured Terriglobus sp.
ATGGTGCCGCGGGTGGGCTGTATGGAAACGCACTCGATCTGGCGAAGTGGGACGAAGCTTTACTCAGCTTCAAGCTGCTGCCCAAAACGGCAACTACAGTCATGTTTACCGCGGACCCAAAGCTCTACGGAGAAGCACTGGGTTCCTGGGCTTATGATGCCCGGGGCACAAACGGACCGGTCCGGATCGTGGAGCGGCAGGGAGAAATTGGCGGTACACGCCTGCTGAACAATCTGCTGCCAGATATGTCTGCCTCCATTGTTGTCATCGCGAATACGGAACGTGCGGACCTGTTCAACACCTATAGCAGGCAGGGGCTTGGATACGAGCTTCTTCAGGTGGTGGGATCACTGCAATGATGTCGGGTAGCCTGCTTGGTCACTGCCGGCTTCCAGGGAGGCATACCAGATGCACTCGGCAAATCGTTTGTAAGTGTGCGTCTACTTGTCAAAACTGCCACATCAACTGCTACCATCCCTGCCATGAACAAACTAGCGCCGTTCCTCTGGTTCAACGACAACGCCGAAGAAGCCGCCCTGTTCTATCTGGAAGTCTTTCCGCACGCACGCAAGGTGAGCGAGGTGCGTTCCAAGGGCGTTGGTCCGTGGGAAGCAGGCAAGGTCGCCATCATCACCATCGAGCTTGAAGGGCAGGAGATGACCCTGATGAACGGCGGCCCCGCGCACCAGCTCAACCCGGCATTCTCATACTTCGTCCGCTGCGATTCGCAGCAGGAGATCGACAGCTACTGGGACAAGCTGCTGGCCGGTGGCGGCAAGACCATGGCATGCGGCTGGCTCACCGACCGCTTCGGCCTCTGCTGGCAGATCGTGCCGAGCAACATCGGCGAACTGATCAGCCACCCCAAAGGCATGCAGGCCATGATGGGCATGATCAAGCTGGATATCGCTGCACTGGAAGCCGCCGCACGCGAGAGCTGAAACAGAACGGACCCTGACGACTGGGAGCGGGCTGGATCACTCTGCGCCGTTCAGTTGAACGAGTGTGGGGCGCACCTTCGCCCGCGGCTCCCAGACTGGGGACAGAAGCTCCGGCATTGGCTTTGCCTGGAAGATCTTGCGGGTCTGCTTTGCGGTCCAGCGAGCCCAGGTCTTCGCCTTTTTGCGCCGTGCGCTGTCGGTTGAGATGCCGGTGCCGGCATACATCTGCCGGTACAGCTTGGACAGCAGCACAAACGCCAGCCGCGCGCGTAACGTCGGGGTGCAGGCGGAGCGCTTCCAGATAGCGGGAAACTCATAGAAGCGGTCCCAGACCTTCTGGGTGCGGCTGCTGATCTCGCTCGACGCCATGGTCGGATGCGGGGTGAACATCTTTGGCCGGACCGCCGTGGGAATCAGCCAGTAGCGCGTCAGCGGCGTGCCGTTGACCTCTTCGATCTCCGGCTTTTCCGCCTGCGCCTTCTCCCAGCGTCCAAAATCCACGGTGCCGGGAAAGGGTGTCATCATCACAAACTGCGCGAAAGTCACATCGGCCCGCATGGCAAGTTCGACCGTCGCGTCAAAGGTACCCGGCTTATCTGACGGCAGGCCGAAGATGAACGAGCCGAGCACATGCAGGCCGTGTTTGCGAAACATCTGTAACTGCTCCACAAGGCGCTCGCCGGAATAATTGAAATCCTTGTAGACGGACTTTAACCCCTCGGGAGTAACAGCTTCGACGCCTACCAGCGCACCCTTGATGTTGGCGCGGCGCATGGCGTCAAGGTACTCACCATCCTCGGCCGATTCCATGGTGATCTGGGTAAAGAAGACCATGTCCTTCGGCAGCTTTGCCAGCTCCGCCATCAACAGGAAGCGCTCGTTGCGAACAGCCATCAGGCTTTCCACTTTTTCTGCATTTCCCTGCTCGCGTGCCAGGCGCAGGTCCGTCAACGTGACCGGGTAGAAGTTGTCGTCGGCAAGCGCGATGAAGCGAAATCCCTTGCGCCGCAGGTCGATAATTTCGTCGATCACTCGCTCAAACGAACGCTGCCGCGGCTTCTGCCCGTCCGTGCGCCATACCGAGCAGAACGAGCAGTGCTTCGGGCACCCGCGGATCGTCTGCACAGCGGCCCACATGTACTTATCGGACTGCATCAGGTCCCAGCGTGCGGAGAGAAACTCATCGCCTTCGATCTTGCCGCCGTTGTAGATCCGTCCGGCCTCACCGCGCTGCAGGTCCATCAGCACCTTGCCCCAGGCGATGTCGCGATCGCCCTTCACAACGTGGTCGGCGTAGCCATGCTCGAACGGCTCTTCCGGAAAAAGCGTCGCGTGAATGCCGCCGTACACCACGGTGGCACCACGCTCATGCGCAAGCCGCCCCACCTCATACCCGCGCAGCGCGTTGCCGGTATGCACGCTGATGCCGACAACATCTCCGGGAGCAATGGTGGCATCATCGAGCGGCTCGATCGATTCGTCTACCAGGATGGGATCGCCGAACGATGCAGGCGTGGCCGCCGCCAGAACGAAAAGCCAGCGCGGCGTAATGACCGCCGTTCCAAAAGAGTTATCGCTGGGGTTGATCAGGTGTACAGCCATGAGCCCATCCTTGCGCAGGATCACTGGGCCCGGTGGCGGGCGATCTCCCAGAGGGTTAAAACGCGCCTGCTTGCTTCTTACGATCCAGGACACAGGCGCAAATCGATCTTATGAGACAGGACCGCCGGTTTTGCCCGCATGTCGCCTTCTGCCCACAGCAAACGGCAGATCGACTTACCCAAAATGATTTGGGCGGACGCTGACTTGAGCACTGCCTATCACCGTTCTTGGTAGTTACCGTCTTTGTGCAAAGTTAAAGCAGCTTTTTTCAGGTGTGGGTCGAGGGACCTTTCCTAATCGCACACCACTCCTAACGAGCCTTGCCTCGCCCTGGACCTTTGGCCTTGCCTTTACCTTTGCGCTTCCTTTCAGCTTTTCCCTTCAGATCGGTCCCTGGCGGGGAGAACGGATGCGCATTCTTCCGCTTCGTAGCAGCCTTGTCCTTGCGTGGCATCCACGCACGCGTTCCCTCAGGAGCGGCTGTTTCCTTCTCACGTTTGGTGGAGCGCTTGGTCGCGCCAGCAGCTTGCTCTTCCATCAGTGCGAACTGTAATCGGCGGTTCTCGCGGTCGATGCGGTCCAGCAGCACGCGTACCTGCATGCCGGGCCGGTAGCAGCGGCCCGTGGAGCCGCCGCAGATTTCGCGTGCGTTTTCCCGAAAGGTGAAATGGTCGCCCTGCAGCGTGTAGATGGGTACCAGGCCCTCAACGAACAGCTCATGCAGTTCCACAAAGAAGCCGTACTTGGTAACAGAAAGAACGATCGCGTCAAAATCCTCGCCGATGCGGCCGGACATGAACTGCATCTTCTTCAACTCGACCAGTTCGCGTTCCGCATCGGCGGCGCGGCGCTCGGTCTCGCTTGTTTCCTGCGCGATAACGGCAAGCTCCGGGTGTTCGTAGGGTGCATCCAGCTCTTCTGCAGAGGAACGGCGCGGATAGCCGCGTTCCTTCTCCAGGAGGTTGCGCGCGGACTGCGTAGCTGTCTCCTCCGCTTCGCCGTGCGGGTCGGCGCCGCGGCGCAGCAGCGTCTTCACGATGCGGTGCACGACCAGGTCCGGATAGCGCCGGATGGGCGAGGTGAAGTGCGTGTACGACGGCGCGGCCAGCGCGAAGTGGCCCTCGTTGTCTGCGGAGTACTTCGCCTGCTTGAGCGAGCGCAGCATCAGGTAGCTCACGATGCGCTCCTCAGGCTTGCCCGCAATCTGTGCGGTAAGCTTCTGGTACATCTTCGGCGAGATGTCGACAGAACCCACAACCTCATGCCCGCGCGCGGTGCGCGAGCCGGTCTTACCCCGATCCCGGTCACGCTCATTGCGCCGGTGTGCTTCCCGGCGGTCACCCTTTGCGACGAACGTCTGCACCGGCAGCGCGCCCACGCCGAGCGTGTAGCCAAAGGTCGCCGCCTGCTCCTCAAAATCCACGATGCGCTTCGGGTCAGGCTGCTCGTGGATGCGGTAGATGCCGGGCACGCCTGCCGATTCGATCCAGCGTGCAACGCACTCGTTCGCGCACAGCATGAACTCCTCAATCAAGCGGTTGGCCCAGGCACGCTGTGACCGCACCACACCACGCATCGCGCCGCGCTCGTCGAACTCGATCACCGGCTCCGGCAGGTCGAAGTCAATGGAGCCGCGCCGGACCCGCTTGCCGTTCAACAGCTTCGCCAGCCCAAGCATCCGCTCGAAGTCCTGAACGAACGGCGCATACTCCTCGCGCAACTCGGCATCGCCCTCGAGTATCTTCTGCACCTTCGTATACGTCATGCGCCTTGCCGAACGAAGGATCCCCTCGCACACCTCGTAGCCAAGCACGTTGCCATGGCTATCAATCTGCGCAATGCAGGAGAGCACCAGCCGGTCTTCATCAGGCCGCAGCGAGCATTCCCCATTCGAAAGTTCCTGCGGCAGCATGGGGATCGCGCGGTCCGGAAAGTAGACGCTGTTGCCGCGCAGCCGCGCCTCAAGATCGAGCGATGTAGCATCGCCCACGTACTCTGCCACGTCCGCAATGTGTACCTGCAGCTCAAACGTGCCATCACCGTTGTCGCGCACCAGCACGGCATCGTCGAAATCCTTTGCAGTTTCGCCGTCGATGGTCACAATGGGCTCACCGCGAAAATCGCGGCGCAGGGCAAGCTCTTCCTCGTTCAAGGAGGCTACATTCCAGCGCGAAGCGTCCTGCGCCTCGGCCAGCACCTCCGCCGGAAAGACGTGCGGCAGGTGGTGCTTGCGGATTACGATCTCCACGTCGACGCCGAAGGCATCTGGATCACCCAGCACCTCCAGAATGCGGCCCTGCGCGGGAGAAAAATCAGTCGGAAATTGCGTGATCTCCACATCGACCGCGAGGCCGTTTAAGTCGTCCAGCGTGCCGTCCCAGCGATGCTCGGCATGCGTTGCATCCTCACCCAGGGTGCGGTGCGGCGTGACTGCGGCTGCGGGCAGGTCCGTGTCGTTGGGGATGAGCACAATCTTCGCCACGCGCTCGTCCAACGGCGTGACGAACGACCCACGCATGCGGGGATCATCCGAACGCGAGTCATAGTGGCGGCCGCGCGAGCCCGCCGCATGAAAGATGCCCACCACCGTGGGATTGCGCCGCGTGAGCACGCGCGCAATGCGGCCGGCCCGCCTGCCCTCCCGCGTGGGACGGCCCGCGTCCACCAGCACCTGGTCGCCCTGCATGGCGCCGTTCAACTCATGCGGAGGAATGAAGATGTCCTCGTCCTTCTGCGATTCACTACCGTTCGGCCGGACAAAACCGAAACCATCGCGATGGAGAGAGAGCTTGCCCGCAATCAGGTCGTCGCGGCCCCGCAACGTGGTCCGCTGCCGGTCGCGCATCTGCGCCGCAAACCCTCGACGACCCGTCTCATTTTTAGCGCGCTCGGTCTGCACCTGCGGTAGCGCCCACTGCTCTTTGTCCAGCTTGACCAACGCACCGCGTGCGGTCATTTTTGCAAGTTGTTCCAGCAGCAGGCGGCGTTCGCGGCCGCCGCCCACGCCCAGCTCCCGGACAAGCTGTTTGTATCCGGCGCGTCCGCCGGCACGTTCGATCCTGCGAAGCAATTCCCGGTCGGTTTGCGGATAGGGAGGACCACTCATCTGCTCCAGCATACGGCCTGCGGCGCAACCGCACCTGTCGCCGCAACCGGAACGCCGTCGCGCTGCAATGGCCTTCTCCGTGCATTTCCACGCGGAACCATCCTTTCTGCGGCAGATATATCAAGTTGCGAAACAATTCCGTACAGGCGCGCTTTGCCGAAGTTTTTCCCGCTACTTCTAAGACTCGCGATAAGAAAGATTAGCGTACCAAAAATTTACTTACAAATTGCTCAAATTCTTCTTGACGCCTTACAAGTCGACACTTAGTTTTATGCTGAATCAATCTGGTACGAATTTGCGTTACTTAAGTTCAGTTCTCCTTTGGTTCTCGGCGATAGTTCTTTGGTCCTACCTGCCCGCGATCAGCAATAGTTTTCAATTGGAATTAAGGATCTGCAGGCAGACCTGCAGGTAAAACGGGCAACCTGTGTTGCCGCAATTACTCCTCCCACCCAGTTATCTGACGAAAAGATCATCAGCCGCTTTGGTCACACACGGGCGAAATGACAAACACAAGAAGCAGCGTCATTCTCTTTTTGCTGACTACTCCACGCTCTTACCCGTCCGGTCATTCCTGACCGTATAACTCCCATTCGCGTGCACGGTAAGTTCCAGCATCTTCCCTTCAGTAACCGGCGTATTCGCGATGTACTCCGGCCGCGTGTTGTGCTCCGGCCTGCCATCTTTGGCCATACCCTCTTCCGAGGTATGTAACTGCCAGAGCGCCTCCAATCCTGGAGAAGAACGAAATACGTCCAGCACCGGCACGCTGCCACCTTTCTTCGCGCCGTTGTCCATGATGGCGATGCGCGGCTGAATGGCATGCACGAACGCCATGCTGCTGCTCTGCTCCCATCCGTGGTGAGAGACGACCTCGATATCCACCCTGCCGATGCGGTTCGCCGGGCAGACCAGCGTGCGCTCACGGTCTTTCGTGAGATCGCCAAGATCAAGAATCTTCACGCCTGCAAAGCGCAGCAGTACACCGAGCGAGTGGCCGTTCTCCGTAGTGTCTTCCGGAGCGGCGGCCTCCTGCCCGCACAAAGGATTGCTCCGGCCGCCCCCGGGCAGCGCCTGCCCAATTACCTTGCCATCGCTACTGAGAACGGTGCCGTTCAGCCCACGTACAGGCAGCTTGTCGCCCGCGTGCAGCACCACCCGCTTTGCTTTGCCGCCGGCAATCTGCTGCAGGTAGAGCTTGTACTTCTGTTCGATCGGGCCGTGGTCGTTCTCATAAAGATCGCCGTGATCGAGAAACGTCCCGACTGGAATACGATCCAGCAGTTGGGGCACACCGCCCACATGGTCATCGTGGAAATGCGTGATCAGCACGTAGTCGATCCGCTTCAGGCCAGCCTGATGCGCGGCAGTAACAATGCGGTCGGCATCGCGGCCATTATTGTCCGGCCAGCCTGTGTCAATGAGCAGCGACTCACCACCGTCCGGCACGAACAACGTAGCCTGACCACCCTCCACGTCAATGAAGTACACCTGCAGACTGCCGTGTGCAGGCTGCGACACCGCTGAGGACAACGACAAGCCCGCGAACAGCGCAACCACCAGAAACAACCGAGAGACGTTCATGCGGGGAAGAATAGCGCGTTCTGGCGAGGGCTGGCCATGCCTGGGTACGCATCTGGCGTGCGCGTGTCCGGCATCCCAAGCCGCATGAGTGATTCTGCCAGCAACGATCTATCGCGCCGCAACTTCCTTCGCACAGCCGCCAGCGGCCTCGGTGCCGCGATTGCACTCACCCCCGAGCTGCTTGCCCAGCAGAGTAAGCCGAACGCGCAGAATGAAGTCCAGCTCCCGCAGATCCATGCCGCCGGGGAGCAGCCGGAGAAGGCGCCCGGCCCGTTCCTGCCGCCAGACCGCCGTATCGGCTACGCGATTGTCGGGCTGGGACGGCTTTCTCTGGACGAGATCCTGCCCGCGTTTGCGACTTCAAAGTACTGCAAACCCACTGCGCTGGTGAGCGGCGATCCCGTGAAAGCGAAGAAGATCGCGGCGCAGTACGGCATTGCCGAATCGAACATCACCGACTACACCAACTACGAAAAGTTGAAGGACATGCCCGGTGTGGACGCGATCTACATCGTGCTGCCCAACAGCATGCACAAGGAGTTTGTGCTGCGCGGCGCGAAGATCGGCAAGCACATCTTGTGCGAGAAGCCGATGGCGAACAGCGCAGCCGACTGCGAGGCGATGATTGCGGCATGCAACAAGGCCAACGTAAAGCTGATGATTGCCTACCGCCAGCAGTACGAGCCCATGAACCGCTACCTGCAGGATGCCGTGAAGAGCGGCAGATTCGGCAAGGTGCGCTCCATCGTAGCTACGAACTCGCAGAACGAAGGAGACCCGACACAGTGGCGACTAAAGAAGGCCCTCGCTGGCGGAGGCTGCCTGCCGGACGTGGGTATCTACTGCCTGAACGCGGCACGGTTCCTTACTGGTGAAGAGCCGGAGGAGGTCTTTGGCGTAACCATTCAGCCCAAAGACGACCCGCGCTTTGCCGAGGTAGAGTCCCACTGCAGCTTTACTCTGCGCTTTCCCAGCGGCATGGTCGCCACGCTCACGACCGCGTATGACGTGCACCGCTCCACCTTTATCCGCCTGGAAGGAACGGACGGATGGGGAGAGATGGATCCCACCTTCGGCTATCACGGCAATAAGCTGCGCCTCGGCAAAACACGGCAGGACAAGCACGAAGAAGTCGCGGACGTCTCCCTGCCCGACAAAGACCAGTTCGCCCTGGAGATGGACCACTTCAGCGAATGCCTGATGACCAACCGAGTCCCTCGCACACCAGGCGAAGAAGGCCTTCAGGACCAGCGCCTGATTGAAGCCATCTATAAGTCCGCCGCCGCTGGCCGTGCCGTGCGCGTGACGCCACCCGCAAGTCAAACCCGCGGCCCTGAGCTACCGCCCATGCAGAACTAACTGCACTCCCTTAAGCAGCACAAAGGGACCGCAAACGCGGTCCCTTTGTCGGTTGCAGGAGTTGTTAGAAGGTGAACTTCAGCTTCAGTCGGATCGTACGACCGGTCTGATATTGCGTAGGAACACCATATTGACTATTTAGGGTAATGGGAGCAGAGCCGTTGGCACCATTTGCCAAAGCCTTCCAGTCGTAGGGATTCTCCAGAACAGCGACCTGGGTGGTGCCACCCACCACGCTACCCGGAGGCGAGATATAGTCGCTCTTATTTGGCGAATCGATCTTCGTCCCGTAAACGATGGGTGCCTTCTGATTGAACAGGTTCAGGAAGTTGGCTTCCAGACCCAGACGCCATCCCTCGTGCTGCTTGCTGAAGGCGTAGGAATGGGTGAACTGGGCGTCGGTCTGGATGAAGGCCGGAGTGCGGCGAACTCGTGGTGCTCCAAAAGTCAGAGCACCGTTCCCGTCTGCGGTTACATCCACCCACTTACCCAAACCTTCGGTGTAGACGGGGTAGCTGCTGGCGTTGCCCACATCGATGTACGAGCTAAGAGGGGTTCCTTGGTAGAGCGCCTGGAAGCCACCGATAGTAGTCTCATGCGAGCGGAAGTGGTTGAAGCGGTAGTAGCCCTGGAACTTGACCGTGTTGGGGCGGTCCGTCGCCAGTTTGCCATTGAGCGGTGTGCCATTTGCGGTGAACTGAAGGAACGGCTCGTCGAACGCGCGGCCGGTGTTCGGGCTGGCATTACGCACGCCGCCGCTCGTCGTCGCATTGCCGTCCGAAACGTTGGAATCCACCAGGCCGCTGTAGTTACCGCGCAGGTTTGAGAAGGTGTAAGAAGCGGTGCCGAACCAGTGAGCGCCCGCTGCCTTCGTGATGCGCAGCTCGAAAGAATCGTACATACGGGCTGCCGCAGGCTGAATCTTGCAGCCGACACACGTGGTAGTGCTGCCGCCCGCTCCCAGACCAAAGCCTGGATTAGCAATGGTGAATTGCTCACCGTTGGGGGTGAAGTAACCGATGTCTTCGATCGCAGAATCGACACGGCGGCGCAGGTAGCGGGCCGACAGGTTCACCGATTTGCTGACCTCGTACTCCGTCCCAAGCAACGTCTCATGCTGGCGGAAGGGCTTCAGGTTGGGATCGACCCCAGGGGATGTCGCTTTGGGGTTATTGGCCGGAATGCGCATGTCCTGGTTTTCGATGAAGCGAAGATTACCTGGGACCGAACCCTGGGCGAAGGTCGCGTCACCGGTACCCGCGCAATAGTGGCCGTCTGCCTGTCGCTTCGGCTGAAGTGTCGTCCAATCAGTCGAGTCGAGCGCGTATACGCAGTTGTGCCAGTAATTGCCGCCAAAGGACCCAATTGCAAGATTCAATTTAAAGATGTCGTTGAAGGCACCATAGCTGCCGAATACCTTCATCTTGCCGTTGCCGAAGACGTCGAACGACGCACCGAGGCGAGGAACGACCTTGCCGCCGAAGCCGAAGTCGATTCCCGTGGAGTAGCCATTGAAGGATGGAACATACTCCTTCTCGAGGCGAACACCGGCCTGGATCGTCAGCCGTCGGTTAACGGTCCAGGAGTCCTGCAGATAGAAAGCCTGGTTATTTTCGCTGACCTGGCCGTTACCATTGGAGAACTCGCGCACGATGGCGTAGCCGTAGTTACCCATGCACGATGCTGTGTTCCGGGCTCCGCCTGCGTTGTCATACCGACCGTACAGGGCTAGGTTCTGGTCTTCGATCGTGCCGCAGTTTACCCGATTCGCCGCAAGAGGCGAGTACTTGGTACCCCAGAAGAGCTGCACCAGAGCCGTGTTGTAGATGCTGCGAATGTTATAGAAGTAGTGGTTCAGACCATAGCCGAACTTGATGCTGTGCTGGCCAAAACCGCCTTTCCCGTAATATGCAACGTCCGTCGTGAAGGCCTGGGAGGCGTTTTGCTGCGCGGTGGTCTGCGTGTTAGCTGCCAGATCGGCGTAGCCCGACACCTGGGCCGCAATCGTTCCTGCGGTTGTGATTGCGCCGCCAGTGGGAGTGCGTTGAATCGCAGTCGCCGACACACCGGAGTTGGACCACAGGTGGCGAATGCCGGTGGGCAGGCCGCGGTCCTGGTAGTTGTTATAGAACGCACCGTAGCGCGTGGTCAGGATGAACTTGTTACTCAGTGTGATGTCAGCACCCGACGTGAACGTAGAGTTCGGCTGAACATTACCAATTGAGTGCTGAAAGACATCCGGATTGGTTGTTGCGGAGGAGTTAACGAGGCCATAGTTGTCCTCGGCATTGGGCAAGCTGGTGCCGGACGCCCGATAGTACTGGTAGAGCCAGGACGCGAACAGGCGGATGCGGTTCGTTGCACGCACATCGAAGCGCTGCGTAAAGAAGTACTGCTGGGTGTCCTGCGTGTATGTGCGAGGACCGGTTACCGCCGGCGAACCGGTGAAATTCGTATTGATCGTGCGGCGCAAGGAAGTAAAGAATGGCTCCACTCCCGAGAAGCTCCACAGACGATCCTTGATGAGGTAACCGCCTGCAGTAAACCCGGGCTGCAGATAGCGAAAATGGTCTTTGCGCGGTGTTACCGTCTGCAGGGGAATGTCGGTGCGAGTACCTACAGAAATGCCAGGCGTAAACCGAGTGTAGGCACCGGGCGAGGCGTCCATGTGATCGTCCTCGTAATAGACCATGCCCTCGCCATGCCAGGTGTTGCCGCCCTGCTTGGTGACGGCCGTGACTACGCCACCCAGTGCGCCGCCGTACTCAGCTTCGATACCTGAGGTCTTTACCTGCACTTCGTTCAGGAACTCAAACGGAACGTTTGCGCCGGAGAGTCCGGAAGTCAGCGAGGAAGTGGGAATGCCGTTCACCAGGTATTGGTTTTCCGCGGAGGTAGCACCTTCCACTGAATAGCCACCACTGCCCTGCAGAGGCTCGACACGTGCTCCGGGAGCATACTGAATCACGCTCTGAAAGGAGCGTCCACGTGGGTCATACGCGATTTGGTCTGCGGTGATAGTCGCCTGTGTATGCGACACAGTGGTGTCGATCTGCGCAGGATCGGAGGTCACTTCGATTGTTGTCGACTCAGCACCAATCACCAACGTAACGGAACCTTCCAATACGCGGCCAGCGGAGATCCGGAGTCCATCGCGCTTAGTGACCCCGAAGCCAGGGGCTTCAACTTTCACGCTGTACACACCTACCAGAAGGTTAGTAAAGCGGTAAAAGCCTGAATGGTCCGTGCGCAAGTGCTTCTCACCAATCTGTGCGGGACTGGTAACGGAAACGTCCGCATCGGCAACAAGGGCTCCCGAGGGGTCTTTAATCGTGCCTTCAATAGAGCCTGTGGTTTCCTGAGCGTGCGCAGAGAGTGTCACTGCAGCCAGAACGATAGGGGCGACGCCGACCGCAGCTCTGCGGTAAGCCGAAGACACAAAAAACATCAGGGAAATGCCTCACTTAAAGAAATTCGCTTGGGAGCGAGCATCACTGCGACACGATCGGCCGCTTCATGGTGTTCTTCCAAATGCAAACGCAACCGGCGCAGACACACGCAGGTCAAAGCTTCTGAGCTTCCAAAGCCCAAAGTGGCAAAGCCAAAGTAAGACGATTTGCCTATCCTCTACTACATGGCGTGATTTGTCAAAAATTAATTGCTTGAAGGGCAACTTTTCGCTCTGGCAGTAAAACCATTTCATGGGATATGGTGTCTCACGCCGGTTCAGCGAAGATCAGGCGAATACAATTCCGAATGAGGGTGATGTGGACTTCTCCTCCTCCAAACACGACTTTTTCGGCTTCCTTCACGTGGACCTGAACAGCTTCTTTGCGTCTGTGGAGCAGCAGTTGCATCCCGAGTACCGCGGCAAACCGCTTGCCGTCGTGCCCACCTTCGCGGACACGACCGTTGCTATCGCCGCCAGTTATGAGGCGAAGAAACTCGGCATCAAGACCGGCACGCGCGTCGGCGACATGAAGCAGATCTGCCCGGAGATCATCCTCGTGCAGGGCGACCACACCACCTACGCGCAGTTCTCCCACCGCATCCACGCGGCGGTGGAGCGCTGCTGCCCCGTCGCCCACGTGCCATCCATCGATGAGGTCACCTGCCAGCTCATCGGCCGCGAACAGCAGCCGCCCAACGCGCGCCGCATCGCGCTCGACATCAAGCAGGCGATTCAAGAGGACGTTGGCGACACGCTGCGCTGCTCCATCGGCATGGCACCCAACCGCTACCTGGCCAAGATTGCCAGCGACATGCAGAAGCCGGACGGCCTCATCGGCCTTCTGCCCTCGCAGCTTCCCCGCGCCATCGCCCACCTTGAACTGCGCGACCTGCCCGGCGTGGGCGCGCGCACCGAGCTGATGCTCAACGGCAAGGGCATCACCACCATGCAGCAACTACTCGCGCTGGACCGCAACGCCATGCACAAGCTGTGGAACTCCGTCTGGGGCGACCGCCTCTACCACTGGCTGCGCGGCTACGACACCGGCGACGACGGCGCGCCGCTGCCGCGCGAGATGCAGAAGTCGCTCGGCCACAGCCACGTGCTCGGTCCCGCACACCGCTCGCCGGAGGGCGCATGGGCCGTCGCCCACAAGCTACTGCACAAGGCTGCCATGCGCCTTCGCATGGAGAAGTTCTGCGCCGGCT
>CALMAP010000202.1:0-7161 GCA_937859825.1 uncultured Terriglobus sp.
CCCATGCTGACGACCGCAGTCTCCGATTATGGTTCCAAGTTCATCGTTGTCGCAGGTTTGCTGAACGTGATGGCCGCCGTGGACGCGCAGTCGCTTGCGAATGGCCGAAAGGCGGACCTGTAGCATGTCGCATTTCACGACGCTTGTGATCTACGCGTTCTTTGCTTCCATTGTCTTCGGCATAACGCAACGTTCCGCTCCCAAAGCCATGCTGCGCTTCGGCGCGTTCTGCTTTGCAGGATTTCTGGCCGCTGCCATCGTGGTGAGCTGGGGCATGTTCCTGATCAAGCACTAAGAAGCATTGCTAACGTGTCCACACGTTCGCCTGAAACGCATGCCGCGTGCAGAATCCGAGCGACTGGTAAAGACGCAACGCGCTCACATTCGCTTCTGTAACGGTAAGGGTAATGCCGCGCATGCCAGCGCGAGCAAGTTCAGCCATGCTGTGACGCAAGAGAAATCGTCCCAGGCCGCGGCCTCGTTGCCTTGTCGCCACGCAGAGCTGTGGGATGTGCGCGGTATCTGCTTCCACCCGTGTTGCAAGAGCCAGACCCTCGAGCTCGCCAGTACGTTCGTCCGTCAATACCCAGGAATGTTCCGGAGAAAACGTGCCGCAGCCCGGAAAGCGCACGATGTTGTGGAGAAACCGGAGGCAGCCCTGCACGGTGGCATACTGGTCGTTCACGATAGTATCGCCGTGGCCGATATAGGCGCGATGAATCAGTTCTGCTGCCGGCTGATACATGGGAGCGGTCCAGCGCTTCAAGCGCAGCGTTCCCAAAAGCGCCGGCGGTACAACTTCTGGCACAGGAAGCAGTTCCGCCTCCATGAACAATCGAGGAAACGATCGAAAGCCTGCCTCCGCAAACGTGCTTTGCAGACCGCCATCAGCCAGCAGCAGTTGCGACTCGACACGTTCAACGCCCGGCGTGTGCTGCAGCATCGGCAGTTGGTGGCGAAGCAGCAGGGTCTCCAAGGCAAGCTTTTCCGTCCCTCCCAGGGAGTCGGTGGCATAGAGGTCTCCCAACACAGATTTTTGCGCCTCATAGACGGCAAAGGTGTACCCATGCAGATGGCCCGACATGCGGTGCAGAGCAACAAATCCGGGAAGGATGTGGTTATCCAGGTAGCCAATCAGCAGTTCGATGGATTCCCGGTAGTCCCAGCGGAGCCTGCGTTGCCACGTTCTCGATTCCTCCAATAGAAGCGCGCGCAGATCGCGGCCGGTAAACAGCCGCAAATCCCGTAGCTCGTAAATGTCCAAGAGAAGCACTGTTGCTGAGGGTAGCCGTTTTCCCTTGCCGGTGCAGCCGTGGAACCAGACTGAAAACTGCCGTCTGCATGGTCAGGGAAGCGCAGCGACGCGGTACACGGCAAGGCCCTGCCACTGGTTCAGCAAAAGCGGTTCATAGATACGGTTTGGCAGAAGTTTGGGAAGACTGGCAAGGTCTTCTTCGCGCAGCACCAGAATGTGCTCTTCGTTCGGGATGCCTGTGATGACAGACTGCTTCTCCGTGGCCGAAGGCTGCGGGACGTAGTGCCGCAATGGCTGGTGCCGATAGAAGCACAGCCCGTAATCTGTATCGCGCCGGATGCGATGGGTGACCAGCAGGCGTATGTTGGGAGCGCGCTGCTCGATCTCCCGGGCCAGCGGCCGCGCGGAATAGTTCGCGTCCAGCAGCCAGCCATTGGTATGCAGCAGGAAAAAGAGCATCACCACCACCGGCACCAGTGTGAAGCTGCGCAGGTAGCGAAGGCCAAATCGCTTTGTAAGCAGAATGATTGCGAGTGCGAAAGCGACCGCGACTCCAGTCGTCGTCAGGATGACTCGGGCCGGTGGCACGACCTTTTGATAGATCATGTACTGCGGCGCTAGCAGCAGCACGAAAGCAAAGATGCCCGCGGTAATACCGTGGGCCACCAGCATTCCGGTGCGCAGCCCGGTCTTCCGCGCACGAAAGAGATAGTCGCCCGTAAGAATTGTGATGGGCGGGATCGCCGGAAGAATATACCCCGGCAGCTTCGACCCAGAAAACGAAAAGAAGACAACAGGAAAGATCGCCCAGAGGGTAAGGAACTCCGGGAAGGCGTCACCCGCGCGGGAGTGGCCAAGGTAGTGGCCAGCGCTATGACGGACCCGCCACTCGGCACGGGCGATCTCAAAAGCGTCCCACAGGGCGCGCACGGCAACTACGGTCCAGGGCATCAGCGCGATTGCCAGCACCGCAAGGTAGAACCAGGGTCGCTGATGGTGCTGGTAACGGTCCGTCGCAAGGCGTTCCAGGTTCTGCTCCAAGAAGAAGAAGCGTAGAAACGTAGGATTGCGTATCTGAACGGCGATGTACCAGGGCAGAACCAGCACCAGGAACAGCAGCAGACCCGGCCACCAGATCATGCGGCGCAGCACCTGCCATTCCCGCCTGAGACCCACGAAAAGTACGATGATGCAGAAACCCAGAAAAACCGCGACCGGTCCTTTTGCCAGGACTGCGATCGCGCCGAAGAAGTACAGATCGAAGAGCCAGAACTTCTTCCCCGTCTCGTACCATGCGTACCAGCCGAGCATGCCGATTGCGAAAGGCGCGGCAAGTTGCATGTCCGTTGAGGCGCCGCGGGCAAAGGCGACGATAGCCGTGGCAGAAGCCGTGATCAGCGCCGCATCCAGGTGGCCGCCCGGCCGAAATCGGCGCATATGCAGAAAGATCAAGAAGACCATTCCGAACGCACCTGTAGCCGAGGAGAGCCGGGCTGCCCAGTCCGACACACCGAACTCCTTGAAGAAGCTCATGGTGCGCCAGTAATACAGAGCTGGCTTCTCCAGCCAGGGGTGTCCGTACAGAATGGGTGTAACGGTTCCTGCTTCCGCGCAGCGCAGCGAGGCGCGCAGGTCTTCTACCCTCAGCGCCCGCGGCCACACGTGGGCACCTGCAACCGCGCAGCCTTCGTGGTGGGCGCGCAACATCTCTGCCGCAATCTCAGCGTAGCGCGGCTCGTCTGCTCCTACGAGCCCAAGTTCCGGTCGTGAAACGACCAGCTTTCCCACGCGAACGGGGACAAGTCCATAAAACAGGAGGAGCGCCGTCAACGAACACAGTACCAGCAGTTCGCGAAAGGCTGTGGTGCCTGCGTGATGAACAGCGCGACGCATCCACGCGGGTATTCCGCTGGGGTTCACCGGAACTTCGGACTGGGTGGGAAGACTCACCGTTGCTGACCGGTGTTGAGGCTATCAGATTCGGCAGGCATTCTAGGAAAAACGAAACTACACCGAGCACGATGGAGTTGCCGGCGTAATCGCATGGCCTCGCTCCATTTCATTCAGTATGCGTTGTGCCACTTCGTCGAGTCTTCCTGCCACCATGCAGCCTGCGGCATTGCGGTGTCCGCCGCCACCAAACTGTGTGGCGATAGCGGACACATCGACCATCGACTTCGAGCGAAGCGAAGCGCGGAATTTCGCCGGCTTACCGATTCCTTCCGATGGCATCTCCCGCAGAAAGAGCGCGGCATGCACACCGGCGATGCTCACCAGATAATTCACGGTGCCTTCGGAATCTTCTTCCGATGCACCCAGCTTGAGCAGGTCGTCTTGAAGGATGTAGCTCCATGCGGTAACCCCACGAAGCTGCATGCGCGAAAGTGCCGTGCCAAGCAGCCGAATGCTTCCGGCCGAGACAGAATAGAGCACACTGTGGGCGACGCCGTCGGCGTCTGCGCCAAGAGCGATCAGTTTCTGTGCAAGGGGCAGCGTTGCCACGGCTGTTCCGGGATAGGTGAATGCGCCCGTGTCGGTAAACACGGCGGTGTAAAGACACGTGGCCATCGCCGGGGTGATGGTCACGTTCATCCTGAGCGCAAGCTGGTACACCAGCACGGCCACCGCGAACACGTCGCCGTCGATCCAGTTCAGCGTGCCATATTCGCAGCCGGTAAGGTGATGGTCTATGTTCAGGATTGGCAGGTCGCCGTAGCCGGCAATGCCGGTACGCTGCTTCGCATCACATTCCAGTATTACGGCAACGTCGTATGCTGCCGCGTTGACTGCCGCGCTTTGGCGGATGCGCTCTACACCGGGCAGTTTCATGTAGACCTGCGGCACCGGATCGGCAAGAACACAATCAGCCTGTTTCCCAAGCTGGTCCAGCATCTCAGCAAACGCAAGCACGGAACCCACGGCATCGCCGTCCGGACGCGAGTGCGACGTAACCAAGAAGCGATTTGCAGCCAGAAGCATCGACCGAATCTCTTCCATCGGTCCTGCTGCGGTCTCGCTCGGTGATATCTGGTTCACGCGGAAGGGTTCGCCTCGAGCTTCTTTGAACGCTTCTTAATGCGATCTAGTAGCACATCCATGCGGGTGCCGAGTTTTTCCGAACGGTCGATGTGGAAGCTCAGGTCCGGCACACGGCGTTTGCCCGTGCGCTGCAGAAGCTGCGCGTGGATGTAGCCGCGCGCCGCCATGAGGCCTTCCAGCACCGCCGCTTCTGCCGCCTCGTCTCCCATCACCTCAACATAGACCAGGCCGCTCTTGCCCCCGGGCTGCAACGTCACCTCGGTCACGTTGACCGAACCGATGCGCGGGTCAGAAAGTTCACCCTCAATGATGACCGCGATTTCCTCACGGATGGTCTCCGCAACTCGATTGCGGTGGTGCTCGCGTCCCCTCTGTTCCGGCATAATGTTCCTTCTAATTCAGCAGAATAGCAAAGCTGAACCGGTCCACCGCGTTACGTGCTTGCGTTACTTTTGGGCACCTTCAATTAATTGATGCGAAAGCTCTCCCCTGTGCGTATTAGCCATTAAGACTATGTGGTGGACACAACCATCCGAGGCGAACGGGGCCTGCGGCGAAAACGACGCCGAGTGGCGTTTTCGGGCGCTGGTGGAGAAGCACCAGTCTATGGTGTTCTCCATTGCGCTGCGGATGCTGGGCGACCGCGGCATTGCGGAGGAGGTCGCGCAAGACGTCTTCCTGGAGCTATACCGCTGGCTGCCGCGCATGGAGAGCGGCGACCATGTGACCTTCTGGCTGCGGCGTACGGCCACCCACCGCGCAACCGATGCGGTGCGCCGGCGTAAGGTCCGTCCTGAGGCTGGGGCGGAGGAGTGGGAAGAGAGTTTCGACCGGGCCGTGCTGGGCGTGGACGCTGCAAGGGACTCTGGAAGACACACCACGGTGAGCGCCAGGCTCGAGCGTGCGCTGATGGCATTACCCGAGCAGCAGCGTGCCGCCGTGGTGCTGCGCTACCAGGAGGAACTGTCGCCGGAAGAGATCGCCCGCACGACCGGAGACTCCATTGCGGCAGTGAAGAGCAACCTGCAGCGGGGCATGGTCCTGCTGCGGCGAAAGAGTGAAGTTTTGTTGAAGGAGTTTGTGCGTGGAGCATGACAACGAATTCGAACGAGAGGTAAAGGAAGCGCTGGCGCGCGTAGACGCACCTGAGGGCTTCAGCGAACAGGTGGTGGCACGGGCCAGAAAACGGTATCCCCGTCCGGCAACCCGGTTTGCGACACCGGCCTGGCGCGGTGCTTACGCAGCGGCCGCAATGCTGACCGTGATCATGGGCACCGTGCACGTGCACCAGGTGCATGAAGAGGAGCGCCGTGCCGCCGAGGCTCAACAGCAGTTTGCCAGGGCCATGGACCTGACCGGTCATGCGCTGGACCGGGTGGCCGTGCAGCTTCAACAAGGGCAGTTTGGGCAGATCACAAGTGTTTTCGAGAACGGGAGAGAAGAACGATGAACAGGAACAACAGAGGATTCAGCGCGTTGGCGGTCATCGCGCTCGGCATTTCAGCAGTTGGCTCGAACCGTGCAATCGCACAATCAGCGCCAGCATATCTTGTCGCAATGGTAGCTGTGCCCACCCTGGTGGAAGCAGGCTCCGACAAGCTTGGAAAGACCCGCACCACCTCGGTTTCAAGTGCAGACGGTGTTCTGACCATCGACGAGGACGGCGCCCAGGTCAAGGACGACCTCTTCGACGGGACGGAGAAGTTTGCCGCAAAGGCAAAGGAGTCGAACGAAGTCAACCTGGACAAGAGCATGTTGGGGCTTGCAGGGAAAAAGGGCGGCGAGAAGGGAGACCTGGCAAAGAAGCTGGATTTCGTCGTCGTTCGCAACTATGAGTACGCCAACGAGGGCGACTACAACATGGCCGATGTCACAGCCTACTTCAAGAAGCTGGATGCCGCCGGTTGGAAGCACCTGGTGCGCACGCGGTCGGCAAAGGAGAGTACCGACATCTGCGTCAAGCAGGACAACGAGGGAGTGACGCAGGAGATGGTCATTATCTCAGCCGAGCCGAAGGAGTTGAGCTTCGTTCACCTGAAGGGAAATGTCACGATGGCAGACATGAAAAACTTCGGCGGGTTGATGAACGGTGGTTCAGCCAGCGTCGACCCGAAGCTGCAGAAGCGGTAGCGGCAACGGATTTCGGTTTGTCATCCCGTAACGAAGTGAGGGGATCTGCTTTCTTTCAAGCGCCTCGGCAACTGGAAGCAAGCAGATCTCTTCGTTGCACTACGGAATGACAAACGTTAGGGGTGACAAACATGACAGACATGACAGAGGCACAAAGACCTTCAGTCGAGCATTTCCATCGCGCTGTCCAGTATTGCAGCGCCAAGCGGCAGCAGGATGCGTTCGGCTGCCGATTCCACTTCGCTAAGCTGTCCGGCAAGATAGTCACGACTGTTGCTGATGGCAACTACGCCGATGCTGGCCCGGTTCCACACCAGTGACTCATCCAGCTCCGCCACGGACACGTTGAAGCCGTGGCGAAGCTTGTCTTTGAGCGATCGCACCACTTGACGCCTGTCCTTCAGGGACTGGGCGTGCTCGATGCCGATCTCAAGCGTGAGCTGGCCGACTGACATGTCTACCTGGAAGCGGGCTGCAGGCCCTTGCCTTCGGTGATCGCGTAAATTGCATCCACGCCGGGCACCTTGACCTGCTCCTTCGTGCCGTCCGGCCAATGAATTTCACACGATTCGATCGTTGTCGAATTGCCTAATCCGAAGTGCACGCGCTTGTCCGGAGAGGATGCAAAGGAGCCTCCTGCAATGACGTCTGCCCGCTGGCTGAAGCCATTTGCCTTCAGGATGACGGTCGCGCCCACCGCGTCGCGGTTGCTCTTACCTGTTCCCATCAGCTTCAGT
>CALMAP010000202.1:7171-8588 GCA_937859825.1 uncultured Terriglobus sp.
CGTTGCGGAAGAGGGAAGGCGTGTCGTCCATGTTGTTCGTAACCACATCGACGCGTCCATCGTTAAACAGATCGCCAAAGGCCATGCCGCGTGCCGCCTGCAGCTTGGCGAGGCCCGTGCCCACCACCGCCGGAACGAACTGCAGCTTGCCACTGGCATTATGCAGCAGCAGCGCGCGCTGCTTGAAGCTGGTGCCCCAGTTGTTCCTGTCGACCTGCGGGTACACATGCCCATTCGCCATGAACAGGTCGAGCCAGCCGTCGTTGTCGTAATCGAAAAAGGCGGTACCCCAGCCTAGGAATGGTACGGTGGGTTCGGCGATGCCGATCTGGAAGCTCACGTCGGTGAAGTTTCCGTCGCCGTCGTTGTGATACAGCGGCTTGTAGTCGTCGCTGAAGGTGGTGTTGAACAGGTCGATGCGGCCGTTGTGCAGGTAATCGCCCGCGGCGATGCCCATGGTGGCGGTCTCGCGTCCACTCTCGTTCAGCGCATAGCCTGAGGCGTAGCTTGCGTCGTCAAAGGTGCCGTCCCCTTTGTTGAGGTAGAGGTAGTTCGGCGTGCTGTCGTCTGCTACCAGCAGATCGGGCTTACCGTCGCCATTGACATCGATGAAGAGCGAGGCAAGGCCGTAATACATCTTCTTGTCCGCAACACCAGCCTTGACCGAAACATCTTCGAAGGTGCCGTCGCCCTTGTTGCGGAAGAGCTTGTCGCCTTCGCCCTGCAGGCCGCGCGGGCCGCACATGGTGGGCACTCCGCGGAAGGAACAGAACTGGATGTTCGCGCTTGCGGGGCGGTTGGGGTTCTTCGATTCCGGCATCTTGAAATCGACATATCCGGGGACGAAGAGGTCGAGCTTGCCGTCGCCATCGTAGTCGCCCCAGGTTGCTCCCGTGGCCCAGCCGTCAAAGGTCACGCCCGCCTTCTCGGCAACGTCGGTAAAGGTGCCGTTCCCGTTGTTGTGGTAAAGCCTGCTCTTGCCGTAGTTGCTCACGAAGATATCGGGAAAGCCGTCGTTGTCGTAGTCCGCTGCGGTGGCACCCACGCCCCAGCGCAGGTTGGCGACACCGGCCTTCTCCGTCACGTCGGTAAAGGTGCCGTCGTGATTGTTGTGGAAGAGCGCTGCGGACGGCGGCTGCTCTTTGCCGGTTTGTGCCTCGTAGGTGCTGCCGTTCACCAGGTAGATATCGACCCAGCCGTCGGTGTCGTAGTCCAGCAGGCAAACGCCAGAGCCGAGTGTCTCAAGAATGTAGCTCTTTTCAGGCGTACCAACCTTGTGGTGAAAGCTGTCGAGTCCCGCCTTTGCGGCAATGTCCTGGAAAACCAGCGGACCAGTTTTCACGAATCCGCCTGCTGTAATGGGCCGGTGCTCCGCATCCAGAACAGCCTCGTGCGGCCTGCCGGTGTTGATGCCGGA
>CALMAP010000203.1:0-2683 GCA_937859825.1 uncultured Terriglobus sp.
GGAAGGCGCGCACCCTGCAACAGGCACCCGAGATTGACGGCCATGTTCTCATCAACGACTTTGGCGACCACGAGAAGCTGCTGCCCGGTACGTTCTACCAGGCAGAAATCACCGAAGCACACGATTATGACGTAGTCGCGCGCATCGTAGACTGACTCATCGTAGATGCTGCACGAATCATCCAATCACTATGACGAACAAAGCCCTTCGCTGCCCAACATGTAACACCCTGGTCACTGCGACCGCGGAGGAGTTTCCCTTCTGCTCCGACCGTTGCCGGATCATTGATCTCGGCAAATGGGCTTCCGGGGAGTACAGGATCACGTCGCCCGTTCTTGACCCCGATCTGCTGGAAGATTTCGAGAGTGGTCGTCTGCCGATGAACACACGTAATGGCGAATAAACCGGCCACGCAGCAGCGGGAAGCCCTGATGCATCGAACAGAAGAATGCACCGACTGATTCCACGCCTCCGCAGATCAAGCCTGGGAGGACCGCTGCCAACCGCTGCCCAGGACCGCGTCGTAAACAACGCGGTCTTCGCCGCGGGCCACCTGCCCGGAGTGAAAAGGACGCGTTGGGCCTGGATTACGGCGACGTTTTTCGGTTGCGGGCTGCTGAAACCCGGTCCCGGCACCTTTGGCTCCATTGCGGCTACGTTGCTCTGGTTTGCCGTGATGCGGAGCTTGCCAGTGCACTCAATCCCTTGGCTCACACTTGCGATGGCTGCTGCTGCAACCGCGATCGGTATTCCTGCAGCGACGCGCGTCGCACGCGAGAGCGGCCGCAAAGACCCACAGATCGTGGTAATCGACGAAGTCGCAGGCCAATGGATTGCACTGACGTTCGCGTTACCGACTCTTCCTTCTGCCCTGCTGGGGCTGCTGCTCTTTCGCATCTTCGACATACTGAAGCCGCCGCCCGTACGGCAACTGGAGCAATTACCTGAGGGAACCGGCATAGTCGTGGACGATCTTGCCGCAGGTCTATACGCGATGTTGCTGGGTGGATTTGTGCTGCAGCCGTGGCTATTGCATGCCGTTCACCACGTCCGCTGAGCCTCCCCCTTTGCAGACACTGCGTAAGAGCACTACCCTGAGAGGCGATGTCGTTGCTCGATCACCTTCGTCACACTGACCCCGCCGGAGCGCACCTTGCCTCGGTTCAACCTGCGGCCGCCATGCCGGGTGGCAGCATCGACGTTCGCGGATCGAACCTGGCGACGGGGCAGCTCCCGGTGGTGCGCATCGGCGAGACTACGGTGCCAATCGTCTTCTCCTCGCGCGACCGGGTCACAGTGCGTGTGCCGGATGGAGCAATCGCGGGCGACCTTACGTTCAGCCTGGGGGAGCACCGTTCGAATGTGCTGCCCGTTCAGATCGCCGTGCCCATCTCGGAAAATCTGCACCCCATCGCTAATCCTGCGGTGGACGGCAGCGGCAACCTGTACACCACCTTCTCCGGCAACCGCGGTCAGTCGGTGCCGGTATCGATCTTTCGTCTGGATCGTGATTTTACGCAGCGGCCCTTTGTACGCGGCCTGGCGAACGCAAGCGGCCTTGCCTTCGGGCCCGATGGCTACCTGTACTGCTCCTCGCGTGCGGAAGGCACGGTCTATCGCATCTCGCCGGAAGGCCGCATGGTGCAGTGGGCTGAGGGTATGGGTGTGGCAACGGGGCTGGCCTTCGATGCCGACGGCAACCTGTACGTGGGCGACCGGAGCGGAACTGTCTTCAAAATCAATACCGCAGGCAGCGTGTTTGTCTTCGCGACCCTCGAGCCTTCCGTCTCTGCCTACCACCTCGCGTTCAACGATGCCGGAACGCTCTTCGTCACCGGCCCCACGACCTCGTCAAATGAGGTGATCCATGCCATTTCCCCAGAGGGCGAAGTGAGCATCTGGTTCCGTGGCCTGGGGCGGCCGCAGGGGCTTGCCTTTGACAGTGACGGAAACCTGTACGTTGCCGCTTCTTATCGAGGCGACCGCGGGATCCACCGCATTACTCCGAAAGGGGAAAGCAGCATTGCGGTGAGTGGCAGCGGTCTCGTTGGTCTTGCCTTCCTCGATGATGGCGCGGCTGCGCTCACCACGACGTCGGCGCTTTACCATGTTGATTTGGGCGTAGCAGGACGTCTGCTCGGCTAAGGCTGCGGCATGGGCGCATCCAATAGGCATGGTCGCTGAAATTATTGCTGTCGGCTCAGCACTGCTGCCACCCTACCGTATCGACCCAAACTCCCTTGCGCTCACAGCGGAACTGAACAAACTGGGAGTGGAAGTCGCCTTTAAAACGATCCTCGGCGATTCCATGGAGCAGTTGGTCGAGGCGGCGCGCATCGCTTTGAGGCGCGCAGAGATCGTGGTGTTATCCGGGGGGCTGGGTCCAACGGAAGATGACCTGACGCGCGAAGCGGTAGCCGCGGCGCTGGGCAGAGGTATAAGCCGGGATGGATCCGTGGTCGAATCACTGCGGCAACGTTTTGCGCAGCGAGGTATCGCCATCCGGGAAATCAACTACAAACAGGGTGACGTGATCGATGGCGCGGAGCTGTTGCCCAACGCAAACGGCACCGCCCCGGGGCAATGGATTCGCACGGTGAACGAGGGTAAAGACCGCTTCGTTGTGCTGCTTCCAGGGCCGCCCAAAGAGTTTCTCGCCCTTTACCACGATCAGGTGGCAGAG
>CALMAP010000203.1:2693-5323 GCA_937859825.1 uncultured Terriglobus sp.
CTTCGGGCCGTCGTTCCGCAGACGCACATCGCCACTGGAACACTGCGCATGGCCGTCGCACCAGAGTCGGAGATCGACGCGCGGACTTCACCGATCTACAAGACTTTTCCGGATGTTCAGACCACCATCCTGAGCACCGAGGGTGAGATCCAGTTGCATTTTCTCTGTTCTAAAGCGACCGGGCAGGAGGCCCGCCTCCGCGTGGATGCGGTGCTGCAACAATGCAAGCGCGAGGTGGCGCAGTTTGTTTTCTCCGAAGATGGTTCGTCGCTGGAAGAGGTGTTGCTGCACATGCTCACGGCGCGGCATCGGACCGTTGCGGCAGCGGAAAGCTGCACCGGTGGCCTGATCGCGCAGAGGTTGACTTCGCTGCCGGGGTCGTCGCGCTACTTTGAAGGTGGCGCCGTGGTTTACTCGAACGCGCTCAAGACCAGCTTTGCAGGCGTTGCCGAAGAGGTGATCCAGCAGGAGGGTGCCGTCAGCGACCATGTTGCACGGCTTCTTGCGGAAGGCATCCGTAGTCGCTGTGGCGCAGACATTGGCCTGGGCGTCACTGGTATTGCCGGCCCGGACGGCGCGACGCCCGGCAAGCCGGTGGGACGCGTCTATCTTGCGATCAGCGACGAGTACATCACGAAGTCTTTCGAATTGAATCTCTCCGGCGATCGCGAACGGGTGCGTTGGTTCGCATCGCAGCATGCGCTGGTGGAATTGCGAAGACATCTGCTGTAAGGAATAGCTGAAGGGAATGTCTGAGGAACGCTGCTCCGTTGTTCCTTCCGTTGTTCTAGGAGGGAGCAGGGTCTTTCAGACCTCTTACTCAAACACGGACGAGAGGGCTTCAGCCCCGAACACTTGAGCAGCACACCGATTCTGAAAGGCAGATAGCCGCAAGATCGAATCGTGGGCATGAAGCTCCACGAGCTTCTAAAACACGATCATCAGAACGAGCTAAATCAGGCCACTCCCGCCGCCTTGCTACACTCAAATGCGCCATGCACGTTGCCTTGAACGTCACTACGCTTTGGATCATCTCACTGGTGGTCGCTTACCTGCTGGGATCGATTCCCTTCGGCTACATCCTCGTCCGCACGGCGAAGCACGAAGACATTCGCAGTACCGGCTCCGGCAACATCGGCGCGACGAACGTTGCGCGCACCGGTTCCAAGGGTCTTGCCATCGCGACGCTCGTGCTGGATGCGCTGAAGGGCTGGCTAGCCGTGGTCATCGCTCAACATCTGGCGCTGCACCTGGGCGCTTTCCCAGTCGGGTATGACGTAGCCGCAGTCGCGGGCCTCGTCGCCGTGATCGGACACATATTTCCGGTCTGGCTTGGCTTTCGCGGAGGCAAAGGTGTGGCAACGGCGCTAGGTGTCTTTTTCGCGCTGATGCCACTCACCGCCCTGATCACGGTTGCGGTATTTGCTTTGGTTTTCGTTTTCACTCGTTATGTTTCGCTCGCATCGATGATCGCGGGCATTGCCTTTCCAATTCTGGCGATTCCCTCAGACGGGCGGCACCGGCTTGTTGTAGACCTCGTCTATCTTGCGATTCCTGTGCTCGTGATTCTGAAACACAGTGGCAACATTGCCCGGCTGCGTAGCCATACCGAACCGAAGTTCGGCAAAGACAAGTCTGCCTGACCGGTAGAAACAAAGACACGAGAGCACAATGATTCGCATCGCAGTCATCGGAGCCGGGGCATGGGGAACGGCCCTCGCCCTTTCTCTCGAACGGCAGCACCGGCATGAACTTCTGCTTTGGGTGCATTCCCCATCTCACGCCGAACAAATCGCGCAGACCGGGGAGAACAAGCGCTACCTTCCCGGCTTTCCCGTTCCCAGCTCCATTCGTCTGACCAGTGATCTTGGCGAGGTCGCGCGCGAAGCGGATGTTCTGCTTTCCGTAACGCCATCGTTGAATCTGCCCGAAACGATCACCGCGCTCGCTCCCCATCTCAAATCACGACACGTCTTCGTCTCCGCCTCGAAGGGTATTGAGGACGGGACCTGCCGCCGCATGTCCGAGGTTGTGGCAGCCACGTCTGGCGTGCGCTTCGCCGTGCTCGGCGGGCCGTCCTTCGCCAAGGAGGTCGCCGCTTCGTTGCCGACCGCGGCGACACTCGCTTCATCGGACACCGCGCTTGCTGCGGAGCTACAGCACTACTTTTCCTCGGAGAGCCTGCGTGTCTACACCAATGATGATGTCGTCGGCGTGGAACTCGGTGGCGCGCTGAAGAACGTGATCGCGCTGGCGGCGGGCGTGGTCGCGGGACTCGAACTCGGAGCGAACGCGGCAGCAGCCCTGATGACCCGGGGCATGGCCGAGATCACACGCCTGGCAGTCGCGTGCGGCGCACGTCCGGAAACAATGGCGGGACTCGCTGGCTATGGCGACCTTGTCCTGACCTGCACAGGCTCGCTCTCGCGCAACCGCACCGTTGGCGTGGAACTGGGACGCGGCCGCACCCTGCCCGACATCATTGCCGGGCTGAACGGCAAGGTGGCCGAAGGCGTCCGCTGCACTTCTGCCGCGCGCGGCCTTGCGGCCAGGTACGGCGTCGATATGCCCATCACGGAGCAGATGTACGGAATTCTCCATGAGGGCCTTAGCCCGCGCGATGCGATCCG
>CALMAP010000204.1 GCA_937859825.1 uncultured Terriglobus sp.
ATTCAGGAGTGACTTCTCCTTGATAGCTTCATCGAGTCGATCCAGAAGGGCGATTACATCACCGGCTTCCTTGTTCAACTGGTCTCCGGCGTCTGCCATCCTTGTCCACACGGGCGCAAGCTCCGCAATGAGTGCTCGCGCCTTTTTCGTAAGTCGTATATTTCTGACTCGGGCGTCGTGAGCGGCGCTCGTCGACGTAATCAGCCCAGCCTTTTTCATGGACTGGCAAGTCTGAATCACTGAGACGTGAGTGATACCAAGGAGCGTAGCAAGATTGCCTACGGAAAGCGGGCCGTTGAGTTCGAGTTGCCTGAGAACGCCAAACCATCGTTGTTCAAAGGTCACGCCGTTCAAGGCGTAGACTTTTCCGCAGTCGCGATCGATTTGATCTGAGAGGCGCCGGAGCCTCGCTCCAAGGGCCGTACAACGGGCTTCTCTGCTGTAATCCCGCACTCGCGCCGACTCCTAAGCTTTAGGGATAAAGCCTGAAATCCTTTGATGCTTTTGCAGGTGTTGAGGAGCTTTGACCGCAATCTTTAGAACGAAGGTCGCTCGACGGGACCATAGAGTGATCCGAACATGGAGGGAACAATGGTGCTGAAAACGTATGCGAGACTATTTAATGAGGATATTGACGGGAGCCTTGCCTTCCTGCAAACGCTGCTTGGCAAAGTTTCCGATTACAAATTCTTAATGCCGTAAGTCCGTATCGAGGTTACAGGCATCGGTGACACTCTGCTTGGTTTGGGGGTGACGCGAAGGCTCTCGCCGTTGATGAACACGCATGGACCCCTGGTGGTCGATGAGCTTGAGAAGACGAAGACCGAACGAATCGCGGGTTGGCTCAATCATCACGCAAAGGGTGGGTAACCCTGATGCAACGTGTGCTCTGTCTCGTAACAATAGATCACTGAATCGAGTTTGCAGGATCAAGAACGGCAGCGCGGACGGCTTCTATGGCTTCGATGATGTTGGGATAGGCCGCGCAGCGACATAGGTTTCCGCTCATAAACTCTTGAATTTCCATGCGCGATCCGGCGTGTCCTTCCTTGACACACGCGATGGCTGACATGATCTGGCCGGGCGTGCAGTATCCGCACTGAAACGCATCATGGTCAATGAAGGCCTGCTGCATGGGATGTAACTCTCCAGCAGGGTCGGCGATACCTTCAATGGTCGTTATCTCGCGTCCGGCAAGCCCTTCCACAAGAAGCAGGCACGACAGCACCCGTTCACCCTCCAGATGAACCGTGCAGGCCCCGCACTGGCCGTGGTCGCATCCCTTTTTGGTTCCGGTTAGCCCGATCTGCTCGCGTAGTGCATCGAGCACGGTCGTGCGTGAGTCGGGTCGCAATTTGTATTCCTGACCGTTCACTTTGAGTATGAGGGTCTGTGGTTCATCCATGACGGTAGGCCTTGATTAGTTTGTCGGGAGTGTAGGGAAGCGAGCGGAGCCGATGGCCCGTCGCGTTGAAGATAGCGTTGCCAATGGCAGGAGGAACGCCGTTCGTTCCCATCTCGCCAACTCCGTGTGCACCAAGTTCACCGATGTGCGGGTCTGGAATGTTCAGCACCTCGATCGTGATGTCAGGTGTATCGGCACAGGCGGGCACGTGGTAATCGGCAAGATTGCGGGTCACCGGTAGGCCGTTCACCGGATCGAAGATCGTCTCCTCCGTCAGTGCCGCGCCAAGGCCGAAGATCATGCCGCCCATCAGCTGTGAGCGCGCGGTCCGAGGATTGATCAACCGGCCGCAGTCATACACTCCGCACAGGCGTGCAACACGAACTACCCCGGTGTCGGAGTCGACCCGGACCTCCGCAAAGACGGCACCGAAAGAATAGAACGCGTAGCGCATTCGCTCCAGGCCCGGTTTGACATCGGCTTTGCCTGTGACCTCCTGCACACCAGCGCGGCGCAGAATGGTGCCGTAGTCTTCGCCCGTCGCAGGATCGCCGAACAAGTGCAAGCGGCCGGCCCTCGCTTCGATACGCTCCGCCTTTGCGCCATGCAGCGGGGATGCCCTGTCTTTGCTCGCCAAGTCTTTCAACTTTGCGATTGCGTCGGTGGCGGCGTCGAGCACAGCGGGGCCGACAGTGGCCGTTGTGATCGATCCATGCGTCGGTGGCGCCTTTGGAAAGGTTGTGTCCCCAAGGTCGAACGTCACCCGTTCGATGGGCAGCGCCACACCGTCTGCGGCGATCTGCCGGAAAACGGTATACGACCCATTGCCGAGTTCGTGCGTGGCGCTCCGGGCTGTGGCAGTGCCGTCGGCGTGAAGGGTCACTGTTGCGGAGGCTTCCTGCTGTGCCGCAGGGTGCATCGCACTCGCCATGCCGTACCCGACCAGATCGCGCCCGATCCGTTGCGTGCTCGGCTTTGCGTGCCGTGCGTCCCAGCCGAACCGCTCTTTCCCTCGGTCATAGCAATCGCGCAGGTGCTTGTTCGAAAAGGGTAATCCGGTGTCAGGATCGATCTCGGCGTAGTTGCGCAATCGCAGTTCGATAGGGTCGATGCTAAGCTCGGACGCCAGTTCGTCCAAAGCGGTCTCCAGGGCCCACCCACCGGTAAGGAAACCAGGGCCGCGCATCACGCTGGGGCTGGGCAAATTCAGGTGCGCAAGCTCGTTCGTAAAGCCAAGCTCGGGCACGGCATACATCATCTTGGTCATGCGCGAGCCGTACTCGGTGTAGCCGCTGATCATCGAGCTGTGCTGACGGGTCCAATGGTGCAGCGCACGCATATGTCCGTCTGGTTCCGCACCGATACGCAAACGGTGACGCTGTGCCGGGCGGTGGCCACCGATGGACCAGACCTGTTGACGCCGCCATTCCAATCGCAACGGCCTACCCGCGACCTTGGCAGCGAGAGCGACAAGCAGCGGGTTGTGGTACGTCCACGCCTTGGACCCGAACGCACCGCCGATGAACTTGGACACGATGTGGACGCAGTCAAGCGGCAAACCGAACGAGTGGCACACCACATCGCGCAGCATGTCCACGGATCGTGTCGTGTCGTAGAGCAGCAAACGATCTTTGCCGCCCCGTTGCTCCCAGCACGCGATGCTCGCCAGTATCTCGATGGGATTGTGGTGATAGATGGGATTTTCGTACTCCCGTTCCAAGCGGACCGGCGCGCCCTCAAGCGCCTTCTCGACCGACTCATCACCACGCTGCAGGGCTTCTCCGCCAGAGAACTCTGTCGGCCGTGTCGTCCAGCTTGCCGCGTCCATGTCGAGCTCAGGCGGCTGAACGTCATACTCCACCTTGACGAGATTGGCCGCGAAGCGGGCCTGCTCTGAGGTTTCGGCGACGATGACCGCAATTGATTGTGCGCCGTAATAGATGGTTGGGTCCTGCAAAGGTTGACGCACTTCGCCAAGGCCACCCTCTCCGGTGAGAGGAAAGCCCGCACCTTTCTTCGGGTAGCTTGCGAGCCGTGGCGCGTTCTCATGGGTGACGACCGCGAGCACGCCAGGAGCGGCGAGCGCTACGGAATCGTCAATGGAACGGACTGTCCCGCGTGCAATCTCGCTGTCTATGACTGCTCCATGCACGAGGTTCTCGACCGGCCACTCGGCGGCGTAGGTGGCCGTGCCGGTTACTTTCGCGCGGCCATCCACGCGGGGCAGATCGCGTCCGATCGCGGCGAAGCGTTTCGACCGGTCGGGCGGCCCCTCACCGAGGTGGAACAGTTTCAGTGCGCTCTCCGTAAAGCTCACGATGGACCTCCCAGAGCAGCCGCATAGGCGGGCAGGTCGAGAAACGCGGTGACCGCTGTCACTCTTCCGTCGTGCATCGTGAGGAACCAGGCATACTCATTGCGGTACGAGCCGCCACTCTTGAGTGGCGTGTTCTGCCGCCAGCGCACAATCACCTGGTCGCCATCTGCCCAAAGGCCGGTGAGCTCCGGATGGGTAGGCGCAGCGAGCCGGCTGAAGAGGGGCGAAACGGCTGCTGCGATATACGCCTGCCGTCCACGCCACTCGCCCGCTCCCGCCGTGGCGCCCGGGATTTTCCAGACCGCGTTCTCCGTCAGCAGGTCGAACACGCTAACGCGCTCATCTGCCCACGCGTTGAACGCATCGCCGACGACGGTCCGGTTCCGGTCCGCAGGGCTCGTGTCTGCGGGCTGAGGCTGCGCGGGCTGGTGAGAGGTCCCACTGAAAGAGGGCGACATAGAAACTTACTCCAGAAAGCCGGGAAACGCCGGCAGAGATTGAAAGTCCTGGCGCTCATGTGGAATGATTGCGCGCGCGCCCGTCGCCTTCACCAGGCCTTCAAAGCGGTTCATAGAAGCCAGTGTGTCTGCCCGGCTGGTGTTTACTCTTGGAACCAGGTGTTCCTTCAGGCTTCGTCGCTGGTGAAACAGATCACCCGTGATGAGAATGGGCCCTGCTTTCGGTAGTTTGAGAAGCAACATGCAGTGCCCGGGCGTGTGGCCCGGCGCTTTGAGGATGCGGACCGTCCCATCCCCGAACACGTCACGATCTTTGTCGAACGCCTCGATTTTGGCGTGGTCGAGCGGTGCAATCAGTGGAGCCTCGACGCCTTCCGGTGTCGGCAGGCTCCGCGCCCAGGGAAGCTCGGCTGCCCCAATGAGGAACACTGCATGCGGGAACAGACCGATGTTCCCGCTGTGATCGGAGTGAAGGTGAGACAGCGCGACATACCGGATGCTGTCCGGGGTCAGACCGATCGCAGCAAGTTGCGAAGCGAGCGTTCGCTTCAGTGAAAAGCGTGCGTCCTGCTTCACTTCTCCATTCGCCAGCGCAGCGATGCGGTCGCCTACACCGGTGTCCCATAACATCCAGTCGTTGCCATGCCGCACCAGAAAGCAAGGCACAACGAGTGAACCCGTCTGGCCCGCGTAGTCGTTCGTGTCGGAGAAGCCGTCCATGTTGGGGTAATCGAGCCGGCCGCAGTCGATGGCGTAGAGCCGCATGGCTGGCGGCGCTGGCTGGCCATACAGGCGCGTAGAAAACGTGCGGGCGGTCGAAATCAAGAAGAAAAACAGCAAGATCCCACGGCGCGCTTTCGAAGCTATCTTCCTGCTTCCGGTAAGGATCATGACTCCTCAATCACGCCGGCGATTCCGCCGACACTGGCAGCGAAGGCGGTGCCCGCCGGGCCTTGCAGGGGTGTGAGCCCCGTCGTCTCAGAAAGTGCGCGTGCAACCAGCACACGGGCAAGGTCGGGTTTGTAGCCGTTCATGGAGTAGGTGCGTGCGCCTTCGAGGCCAGCTTCTGCGGCGCGGCGAAACAGCTCTTCACTCGGCCGCTCACCCTGCAGTAGCGCCTCAGCAGCGAACAGCCGCCACGGCTTGTGCGCAACGCTACCCAACGCAACTCGTGCGCTCGCAATGCGGTCGCCATCCATCTCGACGGCGGTTGCGCAGGACACGAGCGCGTAGGCGTAGGAGGCGCGGTCGCGGACCTTCAGGTAGTGCGAGGTACCGTTGAACGCGGGCAGTTCGATTGCGACGATCAAGTCGTCGCACGCGAGATTCGTATCGCGTGAGGGGTCGTGTTCGGGCAGGCGATGCAGGTCCTCGAACGCAATCCGGCGCTCGCCCGTACTGCTGTGGATGACGATGACTGCTTCGTGCGCAGCCATCGCCACTGCCATATCCGACGGGTGAACGGCGATGCAGGTGCGTTGAGACTGCGCTCCCTCGTCGGTCTGGCCGAAGATCGCGTGCATACGGTTGAAGCCTTCCACCGCAGCGCAACCCGATCCCGGGTCCCGCTTATTGCACCGCTGAGCAGGGTCGCGCAAGTAGGGGCAGCGCGTACGCTGCAGAAGGTTGCCGGCCATGGAAGCCATGTTGCGAATCTGCTGGGATGCGCCCGCGTGCAGGGCCTCGGCGATAGCGGTGTAGCGCTCGCGAATCGCCGGGTGATCGGAAGCAGTGGAGTTGCGGACGTTCGCACCGATGCTCAGGCCGCCTCCCTGCAGATCTGTGATTTCGCTCAGGCCTATGCGGAAAATGTCTATCAGGACAGTGGGGCGCTGCACGCCTTCTTTCAGCAAGTCGACCTGGCTGGTTCCCCCGGCGATAAACTGTGCATCGTTCAGGCGTCCTGCGAGTGCGACGGCGTCGGCTATATCGTTGGCGTGCTGATAGCGGAAAGGGATCATCGCAGCGCCTCCAGGACGCGGTCGGGTGTGAGCGGCAGGCTCCGCAGCCGTTTGCCGGTAGCGTTGAACACGGCATTGCCGATTGCAGCCGGTATGTTGTTCGTGCCGATCTCACCGAGACCACGCGCTCCGAGATCACCCATCTCGGGATCGGGAATGTCTAAGGTTTCCACCGTGATGTCCGGTACGTCGGCGCAACTGGGAATGTGGTAATCCGCGAGATTGCGCACCACAGCGCGACCATTGTTCGGGTCGAAGTACCCCTCTTCGGTGAGCGCGCCGCCGAGCCCCGCGATCATGCCGCCGCGAAGCTGCGACAGTGCAGTACGCGGATTGATGACGCGGCCCACGTCGAACACGCCCACAAGCCGCGGAACCCGAATTACGCCAGTGTCGCGGTCAACCCGCACCTCGGCGAAGATTGCGCCGAACGAGTGCAGTTCGTATTGCTTGGTCAGGGCTGTAATGGAGAACTTCCTCTTCGAAGCGGGCGTGAAGACACCGGCGGCAACGAGGCGGTCCTTTCCCGCGCGACGCAGGATCGATTGGTACTCTTCGTTGACGCCGGGGTTTGACCTCAGCGCAAGCCGGCCTTCTACGGCGACTATCTCGTCCGCTGAGATCCCGGCCAAAGGCCCGTCCTTCGCGTGATGTGCCAGGCTCGTGAGCTCTTCTATCAGCTTGCGCCCAGCGTCCAGTACGGCTGCTCCAACGCTTGCGGTTGTGCGCGAACCTGCGGTGATCGGCGCGTCCGGGTAGGTCGAATCTCCCAAATCGAACCGCACTCGCTCTACAGGCAGCGCGAGCGCGTCGGCAGCAATCTGCTGAAACACGGTATAAGCACCATTACCAATCTCGTGCGTGGCGCTTCGGACTTCGGCTGTGCCGTCGGCCCCCACCCTCCCCAGTGGGGCCGCGTGGGCCAGCACCGCCGGCGCCTGCGGGCCCCGCCCCCCCCC
>CALMAP010000205.1 GCA_937859825.1 uncultured Terriglobus sp.
GACCGTGAGGTCAAGAAGAGGTTTGCCCGTCTGCCGACTTGCTGCTGCCGTAGTCCCCTCTTCTTCAACCTCGAACTGTGTTCTGTCTGCCCATCGCATCGCACGCTCTCCCTCTATATTTTCGGAGCAGCTGGTCAAGCTACAATCGCAGCCATGAGCGTAAACGCCGTCCTGTTCGACTTTGGCATGGTCCTCAGCACTCCACCCAACCCTGCGATTTGGAACGAGATGAAGACCGTGGCGCAGTTGCAGGAACCGGCGTTTCACCGTGGCTACTGGAGCTGGCGCGACGATTATGACAGTGGCATGTTGAACTATCAGGCCTACTGGAGTCGTATCGCGGCAGACGCCAGTACTTCCTTTTCAGAAGAAACAGTTCGCCGTCTCGCCAATCTTGATGTCGCGCTTTGGACAGACCTGAATACACCGATGATCGAGTGGGTCAGGTCCCTTCACCGCGCCGGTGTGCGTACCGGAATCCTCTCCAATATGCCAGACGCCATGGCTGACGGCATCCGCGACAAGTTCGACTGGATCGGTGACTTTCACCACGTGGTGTGGTCACACGCCTTAAAGATGCGTAAACCCCAGGTCGAAATCTACGCCGCTTCGGCATCCGGGCTGGATTTGCCGCCAGAACAGATACTCTTTGTCGACGACAAGCCAGAGAACATCGAGGCCGCAATTGCGTTCGGCATGCAAGGAATTGTTTACAGCGACCACACGACGTTTCAGCGAGAGATGCGGGAACGCGGATTTGGCTATTTGCTGGATGTTCCACAGTTGACGAGCGTTCTTTAGCGGTTCGGACGGGCTACGCCGCTGCCACTCGCCGCAGTGGGACCTGCTCGACAATTTCAAGACCGAAGCCCTGCAATGCAGGTACGTGCGTTGGCCGGTTTACCAGCAGACGTATCCGTCGGATGCCAAGGTCCGCAAGTATCTGGCTGCCCACGCCGGTGTGTCGAAGCGTCTGCTGCTGTCGTTCTCCGGAACGTCCACGGGCAGACTGGTCACGATTGAACAGAATGCGAGGCGGTTGCGAAGCGCGATCGATCGCAAAGCCAGGGCTGCCGTTGTGCAGGTACACAAGTGCTCCCCTGCCTGCGGCGGCGATCGCCTGCATTGCGCTTTCCAGACTAATGCGGCACTCGCATGCATCCGAGCAGAACACACCGCCCGCCATGCAGTGTGTGTGAACGCGAACCAGTACCGGGTCTCCATTCGCATTGCTGCTGAGGTCACCTTTGACCACCGCGAGATGGCTTGCGTGCTCCTCAACGTCACTCTCGTAAGCCAGCAGGCGAAACTCACCCCATGGCGTGTCGATCGTGCTTTCCGCGACGCGGTGAATATACTGCTCCGTCTGCAGGCGATAACGAATCAACTCTGCCACGGTGAGCATTGCCAGTCCGTGCACCTTGCAGAACTCAGTAAGATCGGGCACCCGTGCCATGGTTCCGTCGTCGTTCATGATTTCGCAAATCACGCCTGCCGGAATCAAACCGGACATGCGGGCCAGATCGACAGAAGCCTCGGTCTGCCCCGCCCGCACCAGCACGCCGCCTTTGCGGGCACGCAAGGGGAAAATGTGGCCGGGACGTGCCAGGTCGGCAGCGCTTGTGCCGGGCCGTACCGCGGTGAGAATGGTGTGGGCCCGGTCTGCTGCGGAAATGCCGGTAGTCACACCCTCACGCGCCTCAATGGATTCCGTGAAGGCCGTACCAAAGCGGGACGTATTCTGGGTCGCCATCGGCGGCAGGCGAAGATAGTCCGCGCGTTCTTCGGTGAGGGTAAGGCAAATCAGGCCGCGGCCATGCTTCGCCATGAAGTTGATTGCCGCTGGCGTCACGTGCTCGGCGGCGATTGTGAGGTCGCCTTCGTTCTCGCGGTCCTCGTCGTCCACCACCACGATCATGCGGCCCTCGGCAAAGAGGCGGAGCGCTTCCGGTACGTCGACGAATGGTTCCTGGGCCATGACAATCCTCGATGGTTTAGATATCGAAACAACAACGCCGCTCGGCAAGAGCGGCATCGATGCAAACTGCTGGACTCTCAGCCGAAGCTAGAGAGTAGATTCGATCTCGAAGCCCCAGGCTTCAAGAAGCGCTTCTGGAATGTACTTGGAATTCTTATTGCGGCGTGCCCACTCCCGCAGCCGCGTCGAGCGCACATACTGGTCAGGAGTGAGTTTGTACTCCTTCACAACCTGCTCAAACGAGGTGATAGTGGGAACAACCGGTCCAATCGGTTCAGGCTTGCCCCAGTTCGGATTTCCACGACGTTTTGCCATTAGCTTTCTCCTGTACCGCGTCCGTGCGGCGACGTCGTCTTCAAAACGAAAACACTTTAGTTTAGCGCGGTTTGCCCTGACTTCTCAAGAGTTTGATTCATCCTTTAGTCCACAATCTCGCCACGTTCCAACTGTCCAATTGCGCGGCTTGCCCGGTCGAGCAGCTCCTGCTTCTCGCTCGTGCTCTTCTTCCGGAGTGTGATGTAGGGCATACGCAATCGTTGGTTGCTGCTCAACAGATCGTAATGCCGCTCAAGAAAGGTCCAGTAAAGAGCGGTGAACGGGCAGGAGCCTGGTCCAGTGCTTCGCCGCGGGTCCAATGGGCATTTGCCGCAATAATCGCTCATGCGATTGATGTAGGCCGCACCCGAGACATAGGGTTTGGTTGCGGTCAGCCCACCGTCGGAAAACGTTGCCATACCAAGCACGTTGGACTCGACCACCCAGTCATAGGCATCAATGTAGGCGACCCAGAACCAGTCGGTAAGTTCCCGGGGAGAGAATCCGCACAGCGTCGCCAAATTGCTGAGCACCATCAAGCGCTGAATGTGGTGCGACCAGCCATGTTCCAGTACATGCCCCACAACAGTGTCGAGGCAGAACATGCCGGATCGCTCGCCCCAGTACGCGGGAGGAAGCGGCAAATGAGCATCCAGGGCAGAAGGAGTAGCCGGTCTGTCCGGGGCTGCGGCGTTGATCTCCTTCACGAGAAGGCTGCTGTATGGATTTGCCGTTCGATTCGCAGGCGGGTCGGGGCGCTGCTCCAGCGTGCGGAACCCGTCCGTGATGCGATGAACATGGCGCATGAACTCGCGCCACCCAAGGATCTGGCGTATGAATCCTTCCGCGCTGGCCAAAGGGATGCGCATGCCGTCGTATGCGGCCTGCACGTCCGCAACGACATCTCGAGGTAACAAGCGGCTGAGATTCATCAGCCCCGAGATGGCGGAGTGGAACAGCATCGGCTCCGACGACGACATGGCGTCTTCATAGGGTCCAAAGGAGGGCAACAACTCGTCCAAAGCAAAGCGCCAGTAAGTGGCGCAATCCTGAGCTGTGACAGGCAGATCGAAGCCGTCGAACGTGCCAATACTCGCAACGCCGTTGCTGGATAGCCACTCGATCAGTTCCAGCGTGATGGCATCGGGAGGAAAGGAGGGCCGTTTGGGCACGCGCGCCTCGCCGCGATAGGGCTGCCGATTCTGCTCGTCGAAGGAGAGTTTTCCCCCGACAAAGCTTGTACTCGCCATCAGCAGCCCTGTTTTGCGGCGCATGTGCCGGTAGAAGCGTTCCATCAGATACTGCCGTTTTGTACGGGAGTACTTTGCGTTTTCCGCATTGCTTCGCGGTGGGGCGGCTCCAAAAACCTGCTCCCAGTCTTCATCTGTGGAGAGCCACGCATCGTCCTCTTGAAACGTGAGTCTCAGACCTTGCTGGATCGCAGTGTCGAGATCCTTACAAAGCTCCCGTTCGGCCGGTTTCGCTGTGAGGATTTTGGGAAGCCCGCACTCCTCTTGAATCTGCAGGAGCTGTTCGCCGTAGCTCTCGGGAGCATTACGGTAAATCACTGCGACGCCGCAGGCACGCTGTTCCCGTGCAAAGTGCCGCATGCTGGACAACACCAGCAGGACCTTTTTCTTGTGATACGGACGATTCCGGCCTTTTGCGTGCGATTCGATCAGGATGATGCCCGAATCGGCAGGAGCAAGCGTTGCCAGCGGTCCGCAACGGTCGTTTAAGCGGTCGTAAGGCACGAAGACCCACGTGCGCTTGCGCACGTCGGATAAGGCTGGCATCGTACGCCGCATGTCTTCGAGAAACTGCATGCTTTCCTATGGAACGGTACGCCAGGCCGATGCTGCCAGTTCTGGTTCATCTGCTTGGCTGCATCCCGACTTGTTCCTGCAGGTTTGAGTGAATGAAGCACATCCTGCCACAAAGAAGAAGCTACCGTCTTCCTGAAACCTTCTTTGCAGAAGACTTCTTTACGGGAGTTTTCGTCGCTGCCTTTTTCGTGGGTGAATTTGCCGGAGACTTCTTTACAACCTTTGCCGGCTTGCCGGCCAGTGCGGTTTTTACGGGTGCGGCCTTTTTCGCGGCTTTTCCTGCGGCCTTTCCGCTGATTGTGCCGGATGTACCCTTCTTCGTTGCGCTTTGCACAACAGCCTGCTTTGCCGGAATGCTTTTAGCCGGAGCAGCTTTCACCGGAGTCTTTGTAGCCGGGGTTGCGGTCCGACTCTTTACAACGGGCACTGTTGTTTTTCTGGCCGGAGCCACTGGTTTCGCGGTAGCAGCAACGGGGGTCAGGGACTTCTTCGCTGCCGTCGAAGTCTGCGGAGTTGTGACTTTGCCTTTCGCGGCAATCTCTTTGCCGGCTTCAGGATGAGGGGTGGCTTTCGCCGCTTCTTCCATGGGTGCTGGCACGGGTTTCGTCAGCTTGCCCGCGGGTTTTTCCGGTGCGGCAGCTACTGCGGACTGCTTTACAGGAACAATTGCTTTTGTCTCTCCCTTTTTGCTTTCTTTGCGCTTTGCGGATACCGGCTCATCGATGTCGGGTGTTGGGGCTGTGCTTGAGATTGGCTTTTCTTCAAACGGTGCATCGCCGCGGTCCGGCCCTGTCAAGGTTCCCGGTTCGAGAATGCCCTCCTGTACGCCAAGTGCCTCTTCCTGTTCAACGACACTTTCTACAGCGGCCTTCTTGGCCTTGGCACGGCTCGGCCGCGCTTCCTTCTTGGCACGCGCTCTGCGCAGGTTTACCGTGGGTGGCGGCGCAGGCGGCGAATATGGTTCTAGATATGCCTTCAACTCCTCAGGCGTGGAAAGCTTCCCATCCATCAATTCAAAAAAGAGCTTGTCCAGAAGTTCCGAATACACCGGCAGGTCTGGCGTAATACGCATTTCCTGCAGGGTCGCGTATGGAATGCGCTGGCGTGCGGTCGGAGACTCCGTGAGAAATGTCTTCAGCCGTGCAGCGACATTGCCACCCTTCGCAAAAAAGTACATCGAGAGCACGACATCCGATTCGGCCTCGTGAAGCATGTGCCAGGCCGCAGACGGCGTTGCTGCCTCCTTTGCACTGAAGCGCGCTTGAAACTCCTTTGTCCTCTCTTCAACCGAGTCGATCTCACGTGCAAAACCCGGACGCGCGAAGCCGTTCTTCAGAGCACTTACATCAGCCGGAAGCATCTTTCCCAGCAACAATGGAAAAGCGATCGCCGACGCATCCGCAAGAATGCCCTGTGTCTGCAACTGTCCCTGCTTGTCGTGGAGATCGTTCAAGGCGACGTCATTGGCTTTTAGCCCTTGCAGGCGAGGTGAAAGTACTTTAAGCCAGCCCTCTGCGTCGAGTGCGCGCATGGCGCGCAGTGGATCTTCTTCGTGAAAGATCTCTTCCAACTCGTAGGCGGCAGAGTACTTCGAGAGCGCTCCGATGGAATCTTCTTCTTTCGCATTGTCATACCGCTGTTGGGTACGTGCTTCCATCTGGAAGCCGAGGCGCGAACAAAGCCGCACCGCCCGGATCAACCGTGAGGAGTCCTCAATGAAGCCATAATTACTGACTAACCGGAGTTCCCGATTTTCGATGTCGGCAATGCCGTTCACTGGATCCATGAGCAGGCCGTAAGAACCTTCATTCAGCGAGAGTGCCATGGCATTCGCTGTAAAGTCGCGTCTGCGCAAATCTTCAATGATGCTGGACGGCTCGTATTGTGGCTTACCCGGCTTTGGATAGGTAACCGACATGGCGGAACTGATTTCGGTTCGCACACCCCCGGGAAAAGAAAAAAATAGTGTCTGCGCGTCCTTGTTCTCACCATCCAGAACGCCGCCCACAGCCTCAAGATCGCCGCGCAGCAATGTGGCGCTACCCTGCACGGTAAAGTCGAGGGCACGTACGGAGCCCCCGCCCGTTAGGTCGCGAACCGCACCGCCAGTGAGAAACAGGGTAAGTTCCCTGGCGCGGACTACGTTGCGGACTGCGGAAAGGGCGCGCAGTTGGGCGGGAGAAAGACGATTTTCCAGCAGGTAGATATAATCAGCCATAGTGACGGCAAGCTCTCCAAAACGGCCTATATAGCCGCCTTCAAAAATGCGCTAAGACGCTCCATTGGAACGATTTAGCGCTTTAACCCGAAGATCGCGCAACGACTGAGCATACCACGGGCGGTATGCGAACGTCACCTGAAAAGTGTGGTCTGGAACCAGCAGGAATGCGGTCAGTACTGAAG
>CALMAP010000206.1:0-4759 GCA_937859825.1 uncultured Terriglobus sp.
TTCTAAGACTTGCGCTCTGCATTCTGTGTGGAAAGCTGCTGCATTACGGAAGAAAAAAGCGTCCCGTTGCAACAGGAATGGTGCGGCCACCAACGCGCACATTGCGCACAATTCCGTGCTCAAGAGAGGCTTGCACGGTGATCCGGCTTGGACGACGCATCTCCATACCTTGTCGGATCACGGTCGACACGTCCGGCGGCACGGCCCCGTGTTGAACCAGATAGCTTATGGCACAACCTGCGGCGGACCCTGTTGCGGGGTCTTCGCCACCGTAGAAGGGCATACGCGCGTGCCATTGCGCGTCTTCACCCGCTGGAACGGGCGCAATGCAGTAGAGAAACTGCGCACCGCAGGTCGTCAGCAATCGAGCAAGCTCGGCAGGATAGACCGCCAACCGGGAAGCTGCCTCCACAGAGCGCAAAGGCACGATGAGGAACTGCAAGCCCGTGCTGACGACCTGCGGCTGCAGGTCAGAATGCAGGTCTTCGGCCTGCAGTCCAACAGCGGCAGCCACTCGCCCTGCGGAAACAATTGCGCCAAAGGTGGGATCGTGTTGCGTCATATCGCCAACGACGCTTCCATCTGCCATTTCCGATGAGAAGCGGACCCGAACGGTGCCGATGTTGAGTTGCAGGTCGATCGTGCTTGACCCGCAATAAACAGGATGGTTCAGCCACAACCAGCTTGCCGTGCCGAGCGTGGGGTGTCCGGCAAAGGGCAGTTCCTCCTGTGTGGTGAAGATGCGCACCCGCACGCCGTGCTCACGCTCTTCTGGCTCATCACGGGGCAGGATGAAGCTCGTTTCGGAGAGGTTCGTCTCGCGTGCGAGCGCCTGCATCTCCGCATCGCTCAGGCCGCGTGCATCATGGAAGATGGCGAGCATGTTGCCCTCAAGCGGCGCCTTCGCAAACACATCCACCTGGCTCCAGCTCAGCTCACGGCGTACTCGTATCTCGTTTGACATGGTGCTCCTCCGCCGTTATTGTTGCAGCAGATGAACGGCCCTTCGACCAAGCCCATGTCCTGTTGCTGTCCCTGCGGCATGGCTGGGTCGTTGGTCTAAGCGCATCGAGTGAATCGAGCCACCAGCCCACCAGCCACAAGGCTCCGGTGGGTTTTCTGTTTCTGGTACGGCACGCTAACAGGACGAGGATTTCATGTCACTTCGCATCAACGACACAGCGCCTGACTTCACGGCGGAGACCACACAGGGCACGATCCACTTCCATGAGTGGATCGGCGACAACTGGGCAGTTCTCTTCTCGCACCCAAAAGATTTCACCCCTGTCTGCACCACGGAACTGGGAGCAGTCGCCAGCCTGGAAGCTGACTTCGCGAAGCGCGGGGCCAAGGTCATCGGCCTTAGTGTCGACCCGGTCGAAAATCACTCCAAGTGGGCAAAGGACATCGAAGACGTGGGCGGACACGCGGTGAACTACCCGATGATCGGCGATCCAGAACTGAAGGTGGCGAAGCTGTACGACATGCTGGCGGCCGACGCTGGAGAAACATCCGAAGGCCGTACGCCCGCACAGAATGCACCCGTACGCACCGTCTTCGTCATCGGGCCGGACAAGAAGATCAAGCTGCACCTTGCCTACCCCATGACCACGGGCCGTAACTTCGACGAAATCCTGCGCGTACTGGATTCGATGCAGTTGACATCGAAGCATAAGGTCGCGACACCCGCGAACTGGAAGCAGGGTGAGGACATCATCATCACCGCGGCGGTAAGCAATGAGGAGGCTGAGACGGCCTTCCCTGGTTACAAAACCGTGAAGCCTTACCTGCGTACCGCGGCCCAGCCGCAGTAAACAAGACGTTCGTCGCGGCAGAGATCGCGGCAACAAGATGGGCACCGATGGCGAAGTGGCTAACGCGCCGGTCTGCAAAACCGGTATTCGTGGGTTCGACCCCCACTCGGTGCTCCAAAGAAACAGAAAAGCCCACCGCTCTGGTGGGCTTTTCTCGTGTTTACATCGCGGGTGGCGGTGGCGGAGGACCATCGGGCCCTGATCCGTTAGGATCACCATGTTCTCCGCCGCCGTGGCTGCGGAACGGGTGCTCCGGTGCCTGCTTTACGGCGTAGCCGTCGGGAACCTTGAAGAGCGCTGCGGCTGGTTCAGCCTTTGTCAGGGAAGTGACCGTTTCGGTACGTGTGCCGCGCGGCGTCGTATCTGTCTCACTCACCTCAAGCTTCAGATCGGACGAGAACCAGCTCTCACGGGTTGCGGTGCGCGCGCTGTCACCCTCCCTTCCCGGCATGGAGTGCGTCGTCTTCTTGCCTTGCGCGACCACGCCGGCGATCGTTTTCGAGCCCAGGTCCGTCACCGCTGCGCCATGATCGTGCCGTGGACCACCGTCGGGCGAACCACCCGGGCCTTTCTGCTCATGCTTGAAGAAGTCTGCAGGCACTGTCTCCACAAAAGCTGTCTTGCGTTCCGCGTTCAGGCGGGTGATGGTGCTTGCCACCGGGTCGACGATCACCGTCACCACGCGCGGGGCGGGTGGCGTTGCAGGCGTGCTCTCCTGCGTTGCGGATGCGGTACGCGGAGGCGGCGGTGGCAGGGTCACGTCTTCCCGTGTGCGGCCAAGAGAATCGCGGTAGACGGTGCGTGTCGTGGACCGCTGTACCTGCTTGCCTTCCCTGTTCTCCATGCTTGCGGTTTCCGTAAAGGTTGCCGAGAACGGCGCGTTGGCGACCGGCGCAACTCCCCGGTTCATCATGGGCCCGCGAAACCCGCCCGGCCCACCGGGGCCGTGCATGCCACGCTCCATCCCTTCGTGGTGGGCTGGCGGCTGTGGCGGTGCGGGATCGGCAGAAGTTGCGCTCTGCGCGAGAGCAGAGGCAGCCGGAACCAGGCAGAGGGTTAGCACGGTGGCAGAAACGTTGCGAAACATAAGCCCCTCGACGACGGGAGTCGTGCAGTGACGGTATGGACGAGCGCCCACGCAAAAAGTTCTTTGCCGACGAAAAGAATTGTTTGCGATCAGCCCTTGATGGAGGCAAGCGCCTGCAGCGTTGCCACGTTTCGTAGGATATCTCCAGGTTCGTCCACTGGCGTCTCGGCAATAAAGGCAGAGTGTGAAAAACGCTTGTCCTGCAGCAGCCGCCGGAACGCTGCAGGGCCGATGGTGCCCTCACCCACATGCTGGTGCCTGTCCAGCTTCGACCCTTGCGGGCTCTTCGCGTCATTGCAATGCCACACCTTGACGCGCGAGGTCCCAAAGCTGTCGGCGATCTGCTGCATTGTGCTCTCGTATCCTTCCGGCGTAACCAGGCCATAGCCGGCCACATGCGTATGGCAGGTGTCCAGGCACACGTCTACGGGCGCGCATCTGTCCAGCAGGTGGACCAGTCCGCCGATCTGGTCGAGCGTGCCACCCATGCTGAACTCGCTCCCTGCGGAGTTCTCGATCAGGATGCGCAGCGGCGACTGTTCGCATGGTAGACCGTCGATCGCACGCTCGATGTTTTCTGCTGCAAACTGCATCGCTTCCTGCCGGGTCAAGCCCTTCCAGGATCCCGGATGCAGCACCAGGAAGTCCGCACCAAGTGCGAGTGCCCGCTCGATCTCTCCACGCAGCGCAGCGGTTGAGTTCTCCCGGACGGTCGCAATTTGCGAGCAGAGATTAATCAAGTAGGAGGCGTGAATCGTAAGCGGCGCGATGTCGAACTTCGCGCGCAGGGTCCGCATCTGCTCCGCGTCCGAAGCGCTTACGGGATTAGCACGCCATGAGCGTGGCGAGGACGAGAAAATCTGAAAGCAATTCGCACCGCAATCCACCGCACGCTGCACGGCTGTCCACGTACCACCTGCAGTCGAGAGGTGAATGCCGATGCGCTTGTTCTGAGAAACCATCGCTTCCATGCTAGTGGAAGCCGAATATGCGAGACTTTCATGGACAGGAGAGTCATGCCAGAGCAAAACTTCAGCAACCACGTACGCCGCGATCCCGGGTATCTCGCGCTGGCGGTGTTGAACCTGACGCTCATCATCGGCGCCATTCGCTTTGGCGGTCTGCACTTCCACATGCTGAACTGGATCCTGCTGGGGCTTGCCATCGCGGTAATGGGTGCCACTGCGATGACACGCGTGTATGCACTGCGCAATCAGAACCGCATCATTCGCCTTGAAGAAACAATCCGGCTGCAACATCAGGGCGAGACGTGTGCTGGTCTCAACCTAAGTCAGATCATTGCTCTACGCTTCGCCTCCGATGACGAAGTAGCTGCGTTGGTTGACCGCGCAAGACTCGAGCAACTCACACCGCAACAGATCAAGCAGGCCATTCAGAGCTGGCGTCCCGACCATTCTCGGGTGTAGGCGATCACACTTCAAAACTAAGGGAGACCAGGTCTCCCTTTTGTCTTCAACTTGCTTGCGACTAGTACACGTCAAGCTGGTAACGCTTTGCCTTCTTCATCTCGCCAAGGTATTCCTGTGCCTGCTCGGGCGTGCATGATTTGCCATTCGCAATGGTATCCAGCAGCGTCTGCTCTACGTCCTTGGCCATACGGCTTGCGTCGCCGCAAACGTAAAAGTACGCACCATGTTCAAGCCATTGGAAGAGTTCCTGCCCGTTCTCCTTCATGCGGTCCTGGACGTAGATCTTCTTCTGCTGGTCGCGAGAGAAAGCGGTGTGCAACAGGGTGAGCGTTCCATCTGCCTGCATTCCCTGCCACTCGTCGCGGTAGAGGAAGTCGGACGCCTGCCGCTGCTCCCCGAAGAACAGCCAGTTCTGTCCGCGCGCGCCC
>CALMAP010000206.1:4769-11254 GCA_937859825.1 uncultured Terriglobus sp.
GTTCTTGCCGGTGTGGCCATGTGCCTGACGGTGCTGCAGGAAGGCGCGGAACGGAGCAATACCGGTTCCAGGGCCGATCATGATGACCGGTGCCGCAGTGTCCTCTGGCAGGCGGAAGTTCTGGTTCGCGTGCAGAAAGATCGGCATGGTCGCACCGGCGTCCGCCCGCTCGCCGAGATGGCCGGAGCAAAGGCCCTGACGGGCACGGCCGTGTGTGTGATAACGAACGACGCGCACGGTGGTGTGCACGGTATCTTTCGACTTTGCCTGCGAACTCGCAATCGAGTACATGCGTGGCGTAAGCCTGCCCAGCACGGTAAAAAGCTGCTGCGGATCGGTAATGCCGCCAGGATGCTCCGTAATCAGGTCAACAAACTCGCGGCCCCAGACGTACTCCTCTGCGCGGGACTTGTTGTCCTGACCTGCGAGTGACTTCAGAAAGTCGAGACCTGGCGTGGACTCCGGCGCGATCTTCGCATAGCTATTCACGGATCCACGCGTGAGCTTCCCGATGTGCAGCTTTGTGCGCAGAGCATCATCCAACGTGGTCTCCTTTTTAAAAAAGTCGAGCACCTTTTCCGTGCCGTTGTAACCAAGCGCCTTCAATACAGCTTCTACTTCAGGTTCACGGTTGGTCGGCAGAATGCCAACGGCATCCCCCGGGGTGTACTCCATGCCGTCTTCCAGCGCCAGTTCGATGTGCCGGGTCTCCTTTTCGGAGTCACTGTCGGTCATCACGTAATTGACCAGCATGGTGGAAAGGTAAGGACTGTTACGCGTGTACTTTTGGGCTTCAATGCTCATCTTCTGTGTCTTTTCCCGTGACCTTTAAGCCTAACATTCCCGCTTTGGCTTTTCTTGTCATTGCAGATTTCGACAGCCCGCAAACTGCAGCATTGCCGCAATGTGTGAGGATAATAGCGGTCATACTTTTGGAGGATTCCCGTCGTGGCAGAAGATACGCAGAGCAAAAATCAATTGCATTCCACATTGCAGGACAACCGTTCTGCGGAGGGAATCCGCTCCGCATTTCTTCGCCACATTCGCCGCACCGTCGGCAAGCCGATCGAGCTTGCAGGCGAACTGGACCGCTACCGTGCCATGGCCCACGTGGTACGCGACCGCGTCATGGATGACTGGATCGAAACGGTCGAGATGTACAAGGCAGAGGAGGTACGCGTCGTTTGCTATCTCTCTGCCGAGTTCCTGCTTGGACCGCATCTTCTGAATGGCATGTTGAACCTCGGCATTACGCGCGCGGCCGAGGTGGCCACCGACGGGATGGGCATCGATCTCAACTCCCTGGCGGATGAAGAACCTGAGCCAGGCCTTGGCAATGGTGGCCTTGGCCGCCTTGCCGCCTGCTACATGGATTCCCTCACCACGCTGGGTGTTCCTGCGATCGGTTATGGCCTGCGCTACGAATTCGGCATCTTCCGACAGGAAATTCGCGATGGCTGGCAAGTGGAACACTCGGATAAATGGCTGGAGTACGGCAATCCCTGGGAGATTCCCGCATCGGACGCGACGCAGCATGTGATGTTCGGCGGCCACACCGAGATGGAGCAGGACGAGAGCGGTGAGGTGCACTGGAAGTGGAGCCCCGCTTTTGTTGTGAAGGGCATCGCCTACGACACACCGATTCCTGGGTATCGCGACAAGCAGGTGAACCGGTTGCGGCTTTGGAAAGCCGAGGCCGAAGACAGCTTCGACCTTTCTGTCTTCAATCGCGGCGACTACATGGGAGCCGTCCGGCAGAAGATGGAATCCGAGACGATCTCCAAGGTGCTCTATCCGCCCGACGAAACGGAACAGGGCAAGCGTCTTCGCCTGATGCAGCAGTACTTCTTCACCTGCTGCTCACTGCAGGACATGATGCGGCTTCTGAAACTGCAGGGCCGCCCTGTCACCGAGTTCGACCAGAAGTGGACCGTGCAACTGAACGACACGCATCCTTCCATCGGCATTGCCGAACTGATGCGGCTGCTTACCGACGTGGAAGGCCTTGAGTGGGACGCTGCGTGGAAAATCACGCAGAACACCTTCGGCTATACCAACCACACGCTGCTGCCAGAGGCACTTGAGAAGTGGCCCCTGCCGATCTTTGCAAGTCTGCTGCCGCGGCACATCGAGATCATCTACGAGATCAATCGTCGATTCTTAAAGGACATGCAGGAGAAGTTCCCGAACGATCCGGAACGCTGGGAACGCATGAGCCTGATTGGCGAGGCCGGTGAGAAGCAGGTGCGCATGGCCAATCTGGCCGTAGTCGGCAGCAAGGCCGTAAACGGCGTGGCCGCGCTGCACACACAACTGCTCAAGCAGGACACCTTGAAGGACTTTTACGAGGCGTTTCCCGATCGCTTCAGCAACAAGACGAACGGTGTAACGCCCCGGCGATGGATGATGCTGAGCGATCCGCCGCTCTCTACCATGATCAACGAGTGCATTGGGACCGGCTGGCACACCGACCTGAATGAACTGCGCGGGCTGGAGAAGTTCGTGGACGATGCCGGTTTCCAGGAGCGTTGGCGTAAGCGGCAGGAAGATTCCAAGTCACGCTTTTCCAGTTTTATTACACGGACGATGGACTTAAAACTGAACCCGGCCAGCATGTTCGACGTACAGGTGAAGCGCATTCACGAATACAAGCGCCAACACCTGAACGCGCTGCACATTCTCAGCCTGTACTGCCGCATCAAGAACGGGGAACTTACGGACATTCCACCGCGCACCTTTCTGTTCGGCGGCAAGGCGGCACCCAGCTATGTGTATGCCAAGCTGATGATCAAGCTGGTCTGCCAGGTCGGCAAGCTGGTGGGCAGTGACCCGCAGACGAAGGACCTTCTGGAAGTGGTCTTCGTGCCGGATTACAGTGTTTCCGTTGGACAGCGCATTTATCCGGCGGCCGATCTGAGCGAACAGATTTCTACCGCAGGCAAAGAGGCTTCCGGCACGGGCTGCATGAAGTTCATGATGAACGGCGCCGTGGCCATCGGTACCCTGGACGGCGCGAACATCGAGATCCGCGAAGAGGCAGGCGCGGAGAACTTTTTTCTCTTTGGCCTCACGGCGGAGCAGGTGGCAGAAAAGCAGGCTGCGGGGTATCGCCCGCGCGAACACTACGACAAGGAACCGTTGCTGCGCGAAGTGATCGATGGACTAGCCTCCGGCCGCTTCTCCGATGGCGACAAGGACCTCTTCGCCCCCATCGTGCAGGACCTGTTGAACGTGGACCGGTTCATGGTAATGGCTGACTTCGCGGATTACGTAAAGGTACAGGGCGACGTCGGCAAGGCCTTCTGCGACGCAAAGGCATGGAGCCGCATGAGTGCCTTGAACACGGCGAGGTCAGGCAAGTTCAGTTCGGATCGCGCAATCCGCGAGTACTGTCGTGACATCTGGAAGGTGCCGGTGGAGCGGTAAGGGTTTCTGTAGTTCCCGTTCTACTCTGCATCTCGACCGCAAAGCGTACTTCATGCGGCTGGAGCGACGTATGAACCGTCGCTTCAGTCGAAAGCACAGAGCATAGGCCGGCTCAGATGTCAGTCCTGCCTACCAGCTTCAAGCTTCCAGCGCACACTCCACGCGCCCAACTCTGTGTCGCTCTGCGCGGAGCCTTCCGTCCAGAGGACCTCACCCGCCTGGGCCGTGAACCCCTGCATTGCCCCAGGACGTAGGTTCACCGCCAGGTGCAACGTACTGTCGCCATCGAGTTTCCAATCAGCCTCGAATGCGCCACCATGCAGGATGCGAAAGGTCCCGCACCGTTCCTTAAGCTTGTGCAGCAGTGGTGCGAGTCTCTGCAAACGAACGCGCAGAATGGAGCCGTACCAGGCTGCCCACTCCGCGTGATCCGGTTGCTGAGCCTCTTCCCAGTCAAGCTTTGCGGAAAGAAAAGTCTCCGGAGCCTGGGGATTCGGCGCGACCTTCAGGTCGGCATCGTTGGCGTTGTGCAGCCGCTTTAGGAACTCGCATCGTCCCTTTCGCACTGTCTCGCCCAGGTCGCCGCCGAAGTCACTGAAGTATGGAAACGGCGAACTGCTCGCAAACTCATCTCCCATAAAAAGCATGGGGATCTGAGGTGCCAGCAGCAGCACACTCATCACTGCACGGACACATATTTTAGGTGCAAGCGCATAAATGCGCTCTGCCGCGATGCGATTCCCAATGAGATCGTGCGTCTGGACAAAGCTGACAAACGCAGTGGGCGGCACCTTGCACCGCACCGCGCCACCCTCACCGCTCTCTTCCGCGGCAATGACAAATCCTTCTGCTACTGCCTGGGCCTGCTTGCGCGTTTCTTCATCGTCCGCACCGCCTTCAAAATTCGTGCGCATGGCAGCGCCAAGCAGGTGCGACATGTCGTGATTCCATTGCGCGGTGTAACGCTCACATTCACCCATCCTGTTACGCAGCAGCTTGTCTGAGATGTTGTGCTCTTCTTCGCGGATGAGATGAATATGTCTTTTCGGGCTGCAGCTTTGCGCAAAATCCTGAACACGGAGCGCCAGTTCGTCCAGTACATGCAGCCTGCTGCTGTCGATCATGGCGTGCGCCGCATCCAGGCGAAGACCGTCAACGTGAAACTCCTCAATCCAGTAGAGCGCGTTGTGGATGATGAACTCGCGAACCTGCTTCGCGTCTTTGCCGCCCTTCGCATCGTCGAAGTTCAACGCGTCTCCCCAAGGGGTGCGGTGTTCTGAGGTGAGCAGTTGTGGGAAGTACCTTGGCAGGTAGTTTCCTTGGGGACCGAAGTGGTTATAAACCACATCCAAAATCACCTGGATACCGCGCGCATGTGCCGCGTCGATAAACTCCTTCAATTGCTCTGGCCTTCCATATCCGCTGTCTGGTGCATACATCAGCACCGAGTCATAGCCCCAGTTGCGTCCCCCTGGGAAATCAGCCAGACACATGAGTTCTATCGCGGTGATCCCGATGCATTGAAGATGATCCAAACGTTCCATCGCGGCACGGAATGTTCCCTCGGCCGTAAATGTGCCGGCATGCAGCTCATACAGAACAGTTTCAACCCATGGTCGTCCGCACCATGCTGCATCCTGCCAGGGATAGGCATGAGGGTCGATCACCTCACTCGCGGCATCCACGTCATCGGGTTGGTGGCGCGAAGCGGGATCCGGCACACAGGTGTCATCCGGCAGAACGAATTGGTACCGAGACCCTGTTCGCGCCTTGTTTGTAGTGACTTCATGCCATCCGTCACCAAAGGAATGCAAGGGTAGAAGGTCTTCGCCATCCAGGCGCAATCGCACGAATGCCGCGCCGGGGGCAAAGAGGCGGAAACGTACTCCGCCCCCGGCGCGAAGCTCCGCACCGAAAAGCAATGCATGGGCACTCCTCAAGGGAGTATTTCGCTCATCTGCCACTCAACCTTGGATGGCTGCAACAGAGCAGGAGACATCCTGCCGTTCATGACACGGCATGCCTTTCTTCGGGATGTACCTGTTCACTGTGTTTAACCTGGACTTCAATCGGTACAATCGCCGGAACAAAGGTATGCAGAGGGAGTACCCACCTGGTTTGTCCTTCTTCTGACTCTTCCAGTTTGCGAAACTGCAATGTCCTGTAAAGCTCACGCACCATATTGTTCTTCGCACTGGGTTGGTACTTGCCGATCAGCCGGACGACTCCACGCTCAGCACACATCCTTGCAAGCACATTCAGACATGCTTCTTCGACACGGCGGCCAAACACGCGGCAACTCATCAGCCAATTCTCAATCTCAGTATCCCGCCCAAGCACGCGAGCGATGATGACAGCGATGGAGCCGTTATCCCCAAAACGATCAATCAACCGAAACTGCAGTGCGATCACCTGAGGGTCACGCATGCGTTCGCTCACCTGTGCTTCGTTGAATCGTTCCGTCGTCAGGTTGAACTGGTTTGTCTTGTTGATGAGTTGCGTGATGCGCGCCAAACCGATGGTGTCGAACGACTGCACCTGCAATTGCATGCGAAGTGAGACCAGGTACCCCTGCAGGTCTGTTGACGTTCCAAGAAGCCGTGACCGCTCTGCGTTCTCCTGGTACCGGTGGGCTCGCGCCAAATCATCTTCTGTCGTTCGCAGTCCTTCAAAATATCCGGCGGCAGCAATGGTGGCCGCGTACTCCGCAGGGTCGTTTGGCAGTTCGGGCACACGCACCATCGGTAGTTCCCTGCGTATAAGCGCCCGTTCCGCGGGGTTGTCGTCCACGAACACGAGAGCGTCCAGGCCGATGTTCAAGGTGTGTGCAATCTGCCTCAGATTGCTTGCCTTGTCCGTCCAGTTCGCAAGGAAACATGCGATGTCGCCGCGCCTGAGCACCATTTCAGGATGTTTCTCAAATGGCAGCAACGCGTCCGCCTCATTGTTCTTCGAGCAGACAGCCAGAATCACTCCGCGTTGTGCAAGCCTCTTCGCATAGCGCTGCAAATCGGCGAAGGCCTCACCAGCACCGCTGCCGTGACCGAGCACAATGCCCT
>CALMAP010000206.1:11264-12718 GCA_937859825.1 uncultured Terriglobus sp.
GCCCTCAAGTCCATCGTCGCCAATCACCCCTCCCCAAAGCGTGTTATCCAAGTCGAGCACAAGACACTTTGCGGCAAGACCACGTGCCGCAGCGACTATCCTGACGACCTGGTCGCCATACACCTGCGCCATACGCGGATGAACTTCGTGCTTCGAGCGATACCACAGGCCCGCGTCGTACCACTGGCTGATCCCATCCGTTACGGCGAACTCATCCAGCGCCAGAACGTCAACACCGTTTTTATCGGAGGCAGGTCGCAGGAGTTCGTTCGTGCGCTGCACAATCGCCGCGGGAGAGCCCTCCATTCTCCCTTCATTGTTTCCCAACAGTCGCGGGAAAATGTTCAGAACAGACTGCTGGATGACCTGGCAGGAAAAACTCTCTTTCGCTTTGCGCCAGCAGAGATGCATCAGGGTAAGGGCAGCTTCCGGCGTGGCTCCTGATGACGCTGCAACATGGCGCGCATCCAGTGCGATCAAAAGCACGTCCGGCTGGAAACCATGGAGTCCGGAGCTGTTGTCCGCGAGCTCCTGCCAGAACAGGCCGTAGCCCGCTTCGTACACCTCAATCGCGAGGCCATGGCGCAGGCCAGCCAGCCGAATGCCCGCAGGCAGATGCGACGTCGTAGCCGATGCAACGATCGCGATACGAAGGGGTCTGAAGGTCTGCCAGTTTGCCATGTGCGGCAAGCGCTCGCGTGAAGACACGGTCCAGCTGATTTGCCTGCGAGAAGTTCATCCGGCTCTTGGCAAGCTCTTGAAGAGCAGCCGTCAGTTCCGGCCCTTGCAGATCCTTCAAACGGGACAAGAGCTCATCCCATTCAGGAAGAACCGGCAGCCACGCTAACATCGCGCTCCTTCATGCTTCAGAAGACAGGCCTTGGCCTGCATACCACCGGCAAAGCCGGTAAGCGCGCCTGAGGCTCCAATTACGCGATGACAAGGAACCACAATCGAGACAGGATTTTTTCCATTTGCGGCACCCACCGCGCGCGATGCCTGTGGGCGACCAAGCTGTGTTGCAAGCTGGCTGTACGTGCGCGTTTCTCCAAATGGGATCGCAAGCAATGCCTCCCACACCTGTTTTTGGAAAGGAGTGCCGCGAAGGTCGAGCGACAGGTTGAAGATGCGGCGACTCCCGTCGAAGTACTCAGCCAGTTCCTGTTCCGCACGAAGCAGCAGCGGGTGTGCAGCGTCTTCCCTTAGCTCACCCAATCGAACACGCTTCGGATTTTCTGTACTCCAGAGGATTGCGACCAGACCGCGATCGCTGGCAACTCCCTTGAGTCGTCCAACCGGAGATTCGATGAACTTGCAGCAAAGATCCGTCGCCGCCATGCCACGCCCCTTCCTCGCACAGGAATGTGCGTCGTCCTTAGCTTCGACGAGCCGTAAGGCAGCGCGTTACGTCGACCCACTTCGTTTCCTGCGAAAATGTCTGCGCGCATTCAGGA
>CALMAP010000207.1:0-2907 GCA_937859825.1 uncultured Terriglobus sp.
GGCCCACATATACCATGAGTGGCATATAAATAACGGCCCAATGGCCCTTACAATCCTAGCCGGGGGAAACCCCCCTGGTCGGATCGCCTTCGATCTACGAGGGCTGAAGGCCCGACATATAGATGTATCAAAGGATGACACATCTATGTGTCGCGCCTTCAGCCTACCCTGGGGCTTCGCCCCAGGCTGTTATGCCACGAGCCTTCGGCCCTAATTAGGTGCTGGTCCTGATACATGCAAACCTCCCTGAGATCTCTCCCCCGCTTGGCCGCACGATCCATAATCCCCCTATGCCGCACTCAACTTCTTGACAACAAGCTCATTCAACAGCGCCGGATTTGCCTGTCCCTTCGACAACTTCATCACCTGTCCCACAAAGAACGCAGCCACCGTCGTCTTGCCGCCCTTGAACTGCTCCACCTGCTTCGGATTCGCGGCGATCACCTCATCGATCATTGTTTCAATCGCGCCCGTGTCGCTGATCTGCTGCGGCTTCTCGCGCTCGTAGACTGCGGCGAAGTCCTCGCTCTTCTCGAAGGCGATGTCGAACAGGCCCTTCAACTGCTTGGACGACAGCTTGCCCTCTTCCAGCAGGTCGGCTGCCTTCACCAGTCCCGGCATGGAAACGGGCGATTGATCGAGCGAGAGACCCGCCGTGTTCAGCCTGCCGATCAACTCGCCCAGCAGCAGATTGGCCACGCGCTTTGCGGACTTCGCAGTCTTCGCCGCAGCCTCGAAGGTGTCGGCAAAGGTGCGGTCGGCGGTGATGGTCGCGGCGTCCTGTTCGGTCAGGCCGTACTGCTCCTGCAGGCGTTTGCGACGGGGTTCCGGTAGCTCGGGTAGATCACGCAGAATGGCTTTTTTCCATGCGGCATCGACATGAAGCGACGGCAGGTCGGGCTCGGGGAAGTAGCGGTAGTCGTGCGCCGCTTCCTTGCTGCGCATCGAGTAGGTGCGGCCCTCCGCCGAGTTATAGAGCCGAGATTCCTGCACCACGCGGCCGCCGCCCTCCACCACTTCAATCTGGCGCTCGATCTCGTACTTGATCGCCTCGCGAATGAAGCGGAAGCTGTTCACGTTCTTGACTTCGGCCTTGGTGCCGTACTCCGCCGCGCCCTTCAGCATCACGGACACATTCGCATCGCAGCGCAGCGAGCCCTCCTCCATGTTGCAATCGGAGACGCCGGTATAAAGCAGAATCTCCTTGAGCCGGGTCAGGTACTCGTAGGCCTCGTCCGCCGTGCGGATGTCGGGCTCGCTCACGATTTCGACCAGCGGCGTTCCGCAGCGGTTCAGGTCGATGTAGGTGCGCGTGGCGGAATCGGCAAAGCCATCGTGGATGCTCTTGCCTGCGTCCTCTTCCATATGCAGCCGCGTGATGCCGATGCGGCGCACGCCTCCACCCTCGGCGGGAACGTCGATGTAACCGCCTTCCGCAAGCGGCTTGTCGAACTGCGAAATCTGGTATCCCTTCGGCGAATCCGGGTAGAAATAGTTCTTGCGCGCAAAGACGCTCTCTTCATTCACCGTGCAGTTGATCGCAGTGGACGCGAGCACCGCAAGCTCCACCGCGTGCCGGTTTAGCACCGGCAGCGCACCAGGCAGACCCAGGCAGACTGGGCAGCAGTGCGTGTTGGGATCGCCACCGTATTGGTTGATGCAGCCGCAGAACGCCTTGGTCCGGGTAAGCAGTTGCACGTGCACCTCCAGACCGATGACGGGCTGGTATTTTGCAAGCACTTCAGGCGAAAGCAGGGTCGCGGTAGCCATTTGCCCCATTTTAGAGCGTTGGCTGTCCCCGGCATGGAAGTGACCCAATCGAAACTTCGGTGCCGAGCCAGATGCAGATTCGCTTGCATGCAGCGGCAGCGTTCGTGTATCAGTTTCGCTATCCCTAATTTTCCCAGCGCACAGCGGCATCGCGCCGTTCGCGCTTACGGTGCTGTTTTGCTGCCTCGCTGCTTCGGTGTTTTCTGCTCTCGCACGCTGCGTTTTCTCTCAGTCGCGACAACTTGTTTCTGCGCGGCGCGGCCAGCGGGGGCAAAAGATCAGGTGCCGGACTGGGGTCGGCAGGCTGCTGCACAAACCTTGCCTACCTATCCTGCGCGCACCGATGCCGTCGTGCTTCTAGACGAGCACACCTACTCCATCGCGCCCGACGGAACAAAGACGGAGCACGTGCGCCGCGCGGTGAAAATCCTGCGTCCGCAGGGCCGCAGGCATGGCGAAATGTTTGCAACGCTTTCGCAGGCTGAGAAGCTGCACTATCTGCACATCTGGAGCATCGGGCCGGACGGTCACGAGTACGCCGTCAAGGACAACGAGCAGACCGAAAACGCAATCGGCGCCGGCTTCGAACTCTACAATGACGACCGTGCGCGCGGCGCAACACCACCAGCCATAACGCCCGGTGCCGTCGCCGCGATGGAGTACGAAATCCAGGAGCAGCCCTACGAAAACGACATCATCTGGGTGCCTGAGGAAGACATTCCCGTCGCAAAAGAACGGCTGTTCTTGAATTTGCCCGCGGGCTACACCTACAAGTCCGCATGGAAGGGTAAGCAGGCGACTGCGCCTGTCGATCTGGAGAAAGGGCGAACGATGTGGGAGACGTCGGACCTTCCCGCCGTGCGCCTGGAAGATGTGAAACTGGCACCCAACGCCTTCAGTCTCGCGTCGCGGCTTGACGTGTTCTACTACGGCCCGAACAGCGGCCAGTTTCCCACCCTGCGCGGAGACTGGAAAGATATCGGCGACTGGTATCTTGCGCTCGCCCACAACCGCAACACGCCGAATGCGGCGATCACGGCAAAAGCCCAGGAACTTGTCGCAGGCAAGACGGACTTCCGGGACCGCGTGGAAGCCATCGGGACATTCGTACAGCAGCAGATCCGCTATGTCGCCATT
>CALMAP010000207.1:2917-9225 GCA_937859825.1 uncultured Terriglobus sp.
CGGCGGCCATCAACCGCATGCAGCGCAGGACATCTTCCAGGCACGCTATGGCGACTGCAAAGACAAGGCAACCCTGTTAAGCGCGATGCTGCAGGCAATCGGCGTGCACTCCACGTGGGTGATGGTTGATACCCGCCGCGGGGTCGTGGCGAAAGACGCGCCCTCGATCCTAGGCAACCACATGATCGCGGCAATCGAGCTGCCGCAGGACTACAAGCCGCACGAACTTTACAGCATCGTGACTACAAAGCAGGGCAAGCGCTATCTGCTGTTCGATCCCACATGGGAGAAGACACCTTTCGGCCATATCGAAAGCAATCTGCAGGGCAGCTATGCCCTTCTTGTAGATGGAACAGAGAGTCAGGCGCTCCGCATTCCCGTGCTGAAGCCGGAGCAGAACACCATCGAACGCACCTCCAGCTTCAAGCTGGCAAAGTCGGGCGAGATGAGCGGCACCATGCACGAGCAGCGTAACGGAGACATCGCCAAGCAGGAACGATACCTTTTCTCTGAATCCGACAACAGGAAGCAGCGGGAGTACCTGGACCACATCGCGTCCGAGGACCTGCTCTCGTTTCACATCGACGACATCAAGGTGAACAACGTGCGTGACCTTGGCCGTCCGCTCACCCTCGATTACTCGTTAAACACAGACCACTTCGCTCAGGAGACCGGGCCGCTGCTCATGATGCGTCCGCGTGTGGTTGGCAATGAGAGCTTCGCGACCGACCGCCCAGACCACGAAAAATCACGCGAGATCCCGATCGAGCTCGGCGCAGCGCGCGAGGTGCACGACCGCTGCGAGATCGAGGTACCTGAGGGTTACGCCGTCGATGAGTTGCCACGCGCATGGGACGTCGACCTCGGCTTCGCAAAGTACTCCAGCAAGGTAACCGCCGACGGACGGAAGGTGCTGTACGACCGCACCTATACCGTGCGCGATGTTGAGGTCCCCGCGGACAAGTACGCGGACGTCGAAAAACTAAGCAGGATTATCGCTACCGATGAACAAGGGACCGCGGTATTGAAGCGGACCAAAGAATAGCGACAAGTTCATTTCCCCGGGGCATTTGTTCCGGAACCGGAGGTTGTACCAGTGCGTTTCCAAGCAGTCCGTCTTCTACAGCTTTGTGTTGCGAGTATCCCCTGTGTACTTGCCGCATCCGCAGTCGCGCAAAATCAGTGGATCGCCCCCACCCCTGAAGAACTGCATATGACCTCGATCTCCGAGGTGCCCGGAGCAAAAGCCGTGATCCTGAACCGGGAAGAGATCACAGATGACGACAATCACATGCGGTCGCGGTACATGCGCATCAAAATCCTGACCGACGCAGGCAAAGATCTGGGCGATGTGCGCGCCGTGTACGACCGCCGGTCCGACGGCCACGGTTATGTAGTGAGTGAAGTCGCGGGCAGGACCATTCAGCCGGACGGCACGGTCGTCCCCCTGACCGGCAAACCGTTCGATAAGGTCCTGGGCAAGGACAAGGAAAACCAGTACACGGTCAAGGTCTTCACCATGCCTGCTGTGCAGGTAGGCAGCATCATCGAGTACCGCTACAAGGTGCGCTGGGAAGACAACCTGTACTTCAGCCCCGATTGGGACATCCAGGAGACCGACGAAGACCTGTTCCTACGCAAGGGACACTTCCTCTGGAAACCAACAGACAAGCAACTGTCGCATACCTCGCGCGGTGGCCGTGAGTCGTACACCTCCATGCTGGTGTGGGACCCCGTCCTGCCGCCCAACACCGATGTGAAGCGCACGCAATTGCCGAACGGCCGCCAGTTGATGGAAGTGAATGTTGCGAACGTGCTTCCCTACGGGCGCGAGGAGTACATGCCGCCCATTAACAGTTCCTACTACCATGTACATTTTTACTACTCGCCCTACCGGACCGGCCAGGAGTTTTGGTCGACCGAGGGCAAGTACTGGTCGGCAGACACGAACAAGTTCATCGGCAACAGCAACTTCGTACATGACGCAGCCGCAAAGGCTGTAGCAGGTGCTGCCTCCGACGAAGATAAGCTGCGCCGGCTGTATGCCTTCACGTCGGAGCTTGAGAATACCGATTACACCCGGCAGCGCACCGCCGCGGAAGAGAAATCGCAGGGGCTGAAGCAGACACAGTCCGCTGAGGACGTGCTGCGCCGCAAGCGCGGCACCAGCGATGAGATCGCCCTCACCTTCGTCGCCCTGGCGCGGGCTGCAGGCATGAACGCGTCGGCAATGGTGGTAACGGACCGCGACCACAGGCTGTTCAATGTCAACTGGATGGATATGCGCCAGCTAGAGGACGACATCGCAATTGTGAACTATGGCGGCGCAGACCACTTCTTCGATCCCGGCAGCCCGTACTGTCCCTTTGGTCACTTGGCATGGCCACACTCTGACAGCGCCGGAGTCCGGCAGCAGGGGAAGGATACGGTGCTTGCGCCCACATCGGGCGAGTCCTACAAGTACTCCAGGACGGCCCGCGTTGCCGACCTGAAGCTGGAAGACGGCGGACACATGGAAGGCACAGTGACCATCACATTCCAGGGTAGCCCGGCTGTCCGGTGGCGCCAGGCAGCGCTGAAGAACGATGAAGCCGAACTGCACGAGCAGATGAAGAAGTCTCTCGAAGAGATGATGCCTGGAGGTTCCGAGGTGGAGGTCAAATCCATCGAAAACCTGAAAGCCGCGGAGCAGCCCCTGAAAGTGACGTACAGCGTAAAGGGCAATCTTGGGAACGCCGCCGGCTCCCGCGTTGTTCTGCCAGCCGACATCTTCGTGGCCGGAGACCGGCCAGTCTTTCCGCATGAAAAGCGTGAGCGGCCCGTCTACTTCCCTTACGCGCAGATGGTGCAGGACGCAATGCGCATTGCATATCCGAGTGGCTTCAGCGTGGAATCTGCACCGACGGACGATTCGGTGAAATACAAGACACAGGCTGCCTACACCCAGCGCTCGAAACAAACCGGCAACTCTGTCACAATCTGGCGCGACTTCCTGATTGGGGAGTTCTACTACCCGCTGGACAGCTATCCGCAGCTTCGGGAGTTTTATAGCAACTTCGAGCGAAAGGATCACAGTTCGATCGTGCTGAAACGAACTTCGCAGGAGAAGGCATCCGTGGAAAAACCGTAACGAAGTCCTAACCCAACCATCTTCGATAAACTTGGAAGACATGATTCTTCCGTTTGTCCGCGAGATGGTTGCGGAGTTGGAGCACACTGAGCCGTTTGAGCGCCTGCGCCGGCACCTGAGCGCGGGCCAGGGCCGCCGCCGCGTCTCTGGCCTGACTGCCACAGCACGCTCGTTATTCTTGCCGTTAATGGTAAGGGCGATGGATGCGCCTGCGCTTGTCCTCGTCAGCGACAACAAGGCCGCTGAAGCGCTGCACCAGGCGTTGAACGCCACCTGCGAACTGACCGGCGCATTGAAGTGCGAAGAGGTGCTGCGGCTGCCCGCGCATGATGTGCTGCCGTTTGAGAACCTCTCGCCCCACGCTGAAATCCAGGAACAGCGCGCCGCCACGATGTGGAAGATCTGCAGTGGCAAGGCACGCATGGTGATTGCGCCGCTGGAATCGGCGTGTATGCAGCTCTTCAAGCGCGATTACTACGCCGGGCTTGCGCTGGAACTGAAGCGCGGCGAGGAGTATGACACGGAGATGCTGCTCGCCCACCTGCTGGAGGTGGGTTACACGCGCGTGGATGTGGTGGAGATGCCCGGGCAGGTGACACTGCGCGGCGGCATCATGGACGTCTACTCGCCGGAGATGGACCGGCCCGTGCGCCTCGACTTCTTTGGCGATGAAATCGAAAGCATGCGCAAGTTCGATCCGGAGACGCAGCGCTCCCAAGCGCCAGTGGACGAGATCACGCTGCTGCCGCTGACCGAAACGCCCGTTACGGACAAGCTGCTGGGTGCGGTGCACGCCCGCCTGGTGCGTGGCGGCGCGGCAGGAGCGGAACTGGAAGGCGGTGAGGAGCCGCGCGAGATTCAGTCGCATGTGGGTGAGGTCTCGGTCTTTCCCGGCTGGGAGTTCTTCGCTCCTGTCGCTGGCGCGCACAATACTCTGCTGGACCTGATGGGCCGGGGCACACGTGTGTTCGTGGAAGAACCCGCCATGGTCAAGAACCAGGGCGAGCGCTGGTGGAACAAGATCGAACAGCGCCACGAGCGCAGTGGTATTGGCTCCCTCATCGGATCGGGAGACATCTACATCTCACCCTGGCACCTGGACGACCTGATCCGGCAGACACCCGGTGCCGACCTGGACCAGCTTGGCGCGGTGGATGTGCTGGAGGCGGACAACGGGTCCATGAGCGAGATCGAGTTCGCCACGCGGCCCACCATGCGCTTTCACGGCTCGATTCCCGCCATGGTCGAGCAGATTCGTTCGCTGATGAAGGGCGATGTGCGCATCCTGATCGCAGCGGCCAACCAGGGCGAGGTGGAGCGGCTTGCTTCCCTGCTGCAGGAGTACGGCCTGCCCTACCGCATCGGCAGCCGCGTGCAGACTTCCAGCGGCTCGGCCACCGTGTACGACGAATCAAGCCACCTGCGCAGCAATCTCACCACGCCGGTGATCGTGAAGACCGCCATCGCCAACGGCGTGCAGGTGCTGGACGTGGACAAGAAGACAGCAGGCATGTTCGTGCTGATCGGCGCGCAGGACCTGAACGACGAGGCCGATGTTCACGCCCGGCCGGTGCAGAAGAAGTCGAAGACCTCCGCGTTCATCTCCGACTTTCGCGACCTTCAGGTGGGCGACTATGTTGTCCACGTGGAGCACGGCATCGCCCGGTACATGGGCCTGCGCACACTGGACCAGGAGGGCGCGCCGCTCGAGTTGATGATCCTAGAGTTTGCAGAACAGGCCAAACTCTACGTTCCTCTGACCCGGCTCGACCTGATCCAGAAGTACCGCAGTAGCGAGGGTGGCCCCGCGCCCGAGTTGAACAGGATGGGCGGCGCGGCATGGGCCAAGACCAAGGCCCGCGTCAAGAAGGCTATGCAGGATATGACCGGCGAGCTGCTGAAGCTGTACGCGCAGCGGCAGGCCGCGCTGGGCTACAGCTACTCGCCCGATTCACAGATGATGCGCGAGTTTGAAGAGGCCTTCGACTTCAACGAGACCGACGACCAGATCTCCGCCATCGCCGATATCAAGCGCGACATGGAATCGACTCAGCCCATGGACCGGCTGCTGTGTGGCGACGTGGGTTACGGCAAAACCGAAGTTGCCATGCGCGCCGCGTTTAAGGCTGTGGGCGATTCCAAGCAGGTCGCCGTACTCACGCCCACGACCGTGCTTGCCTTTCAGCATTTTCAGTCTTTCAAGAAGCGCTTTGCGCGCTTCCCCGTCAAGGTGGAACTCATCTCCCGCTTTCGCACGGCGAAGGAGCAGAAGCAGATCCTTGAAGACGCCGCTTCGGGCAAGGTCGACATCCTTATCGGGACGCACCGGCTCATCTCAAAAGACGTCGCGTTTCAGGACCTGGGCCTGCTCGTGATCGACGAGGAGCAGCGCTTCGGCGTGCGCCACAAGGAAAAGCTGAAGCAGCTTCGCGCGCACATTGACGTGCTCAGCATGAGCGCCACACCCATCCCGCGCACGCTGCACATGAGCCTGCTGGGTCTGCGCGACATGAGCGTGATCGAGACGCCGCCGAAGGATCGCATGGCCATCCAGACCATCGTGGCCAAGTTCGACGAGAAGCTGCTGCGCACAGCGCTGGAGCTGGAACTGGAGCGCGGCGGCCAGGCTTACTTCGTACACAACCGCGTGGAAACGATCTACGAACTCGCGTCGAAGATCCGCGAACTGGTTCCGCACGCCCGCGTCATCACCGCACATGGCCAAATGGGCGAGGGTGAACTGGAGCGCGTGATGCTTGCCTTCATGAATCACGAGTATGACGTGCTTTGCGCGACCAGCATCATCGAGAACGGCTTGGACATCAGCAAGGCCAACACCATTGTGATCAATCGCGCGGACCGTCACGGTCTAAGCGAGCTATACCAGTTACGCGGCCGCGTTGGCCGTTCCGATCGGCGCGCCTATGCCTACCTGCTCATCCCGCCGGAAAACGAGTTGACCGAAGTTGCACGGCGGCGCCTGGCCGCTCTTAAGGAGTTCAGCGACCTTGGCGCGGGCTTCAAGATCGCCGCGCTCGACCTGGAGCTGCGCGGAGCAGGCAACATGTTGGGCGGCGAGCAGAGCGGCCACATTGAGGCCATCGGCTTTGAAATGTACACCAGCATGCTGCAGGAGGCAGTCAGCAAGATCAAGGGCGAGGCGCAGGAAGAGCGGCCT
>CALMAP010000207.1:9235-9738 GCA_937859825.1 uncultured Terriglobus sp.
GCGGCCTACCGTGCAGCTCAATCTCGGCGTCTCGCTTCGCATCGATGCGACCTACATCGCGGAAGAAAACCAGCGCCTACGCATGTACAAACGCATCGCCGGTGCCACGGATGCAGCCACGCTGGCCGACGTTCGCGCAGAGATGCAGGACCGCTACGGCGATCTGCCCGAATCGGTCGTCAACCTGCTCGCCGCGGGTGAAGTACGCCTGCAATCGGAACGCATCCACGTCGCCCAGATCGATCGGAAGCGCCTGCAGATGGAAGAGAACCGCCAGAAAGTCTTCCGCGAAATGCTCATCATCAAGTTCGACACAAAGGCCAAGATCGACCCCGGCATGCTGATGAAGCTCGTCTCCCGGAACACCAAGAAGGGCGCGCAGTTTAGCCCGCAGGGCGTGCTGCGCTGGCCGCTTTCCAGCGCGAATGCTGCAGAGGTTCTTGCGGAGACAAAAGAACTGTTGGAACAGCTTGATCTCACGCCGGTAGCGGCGTAGATATTCG
>CALMAP010000208.1:0-888 GCA_937859825.1 uncultured Terriglobus sp.
GGCATGTGCATCGCCCGGATTCCCTCGAGTCCATCGCGATTGCCCTGTACGCCTTCGAGCATGACCTTGCGCTGCTCCGGCGTGAAAGTGAGCCCGGCCACTGCGGCGGCCTGCTCCAGCATCTCCACAGTAATGGGCGGCAGTTTTGCTGAAGCGGAAGAGGTCTCAGAATTCTGCGCCTCGGCCACGCTCGTCATGCCAAGCACCACACCAGGAAACAACGTAGACCCCACACCCGCCGCGGAGCAGCGTGCCAGAAACTCCCGTCTATCGATCATGAAGACACTCTACAGGCTGTGAAGAACCACCGCACCGGGTGCCCCATTCTTCATGACTCCATCGCGAAGGGTGGGTTAAGACAGTCATGAAGCCTGTGCCAGGAGAGAACTCCTGATCCCACCCTCGCCGCGTGAGAATGGGCACCTGCGTTCTTACTGCGTCTAACAAAGAGCCACATGAAACGTACTGTTCTGTTCCTGCTTCTCGTTGCAACTGCTTTGCCCGCGCAAAGCAGGAAGCAGCAGGTCGTCGGCTATTTTCCGCAGTGGGGTGTGTACAACCGGCGTTACGTGGTGAAAGACCTGATCACCAGTGGGGCCATTCAAACTCTCACACAACTCAACTACGCGCAGGCGAACATTCATGAGAACGCCTGCGTCGTCGCCGATCCACAGGCTGATACGAACCTGGCGTTCGCCGCTGCGGACAGCGTGGACGGCAAAGCCGATGCGCCGGACGCGCTCCTGCGCGGCAATTTCCACCAGTTTCAGTTGCTGCGCGCGCGATATCCAAAGCTGCGCATCTTGATCTCTATTGAAGGCAAGCGCGAGTTGTTTGAAGAGGCAGCAAAGCCGGAGAACCGTGCGGCGTTCGTGTACTCCTGCGTCC
>CALMAP010000208.1:898-5743 GCA_937859825.1 uncultured Terriglobus sp.
GTATGGAAGCGCCGCACCTGTTCGATGGAATCGACGTTGACTGGGAGTACCCCACACCCGAGCACGCCGAAGATTTTCTCGCCCTGCTTGCCGAATTTCGCAGGCAGATGGACGCGCACCGGCCCGGGCTTACGCTTTCCATTGCGACCGGTGCATCGCAGAAGAACATCGACGCGGTGGACTGGAAGCGTGCAGCGAACTTCCTCGATCAGGTGGGCGTAATGACTTACGACTACCAGGGCCCGTGGAGCCACACCACCGGCTTTGTCGCGCCGCTGCGGTCTGCAAACCCGCACGACGAGACCGTCAGCTCCACCATTGCGGCCTATCTGGCTGCAGGCGTTCCACCGCGCAAGCTGCTGCTGGGACTGCCGTTTTATGCGTACCAGTGGCACGGCGTATCCGCCGGTGCGACGAACGGTTTGAACCAGCATGGCGATGCAGTGCGCGGCAATCTGAACCAGTCCACCGCGACGGCTTTGCTGGCGGCGAGCACAGCCGCACAACTCCACCGCGACCCTGTCTCGCAGGCCCCATGGATTTATGACGGAGACAACTTTCTGACCTTTGAGGACAGCACAAGCTTGCGGGAGAAGAGCCGCTACGCGTCGGAACAGAAGCTGGGCGGCGTGATGATCTGGGAGCTGTCCGGGGACACGGCCGATGCGCAGTTGCTGCGTGCACTCGCTCCAGAAAAGTCACACCTGAATCGGTAAACGCTGGTCCTGTGAAATTACCTACGTGATTTGGAAGGTACCCACATAGAACTCTTGCAAGGCGTTCGGCTCCTTCATTCCTATAGATAAAGCAGCTTTTAGACCTGACTGATTTGGCATGGAACTTAGGGCCAAAGGCCCGGCATATACCAGCCTAGGCCGAAGGCCTAGGAACCAGTTAGCCATTCGCCCAAGCGCTGAAGGCGCGACCCAAGGAGTGCAGCCACACCTGGAGGGACATGCACTAACCGAGAAACAGAGAGTACGTTCACGAGATGGCTTAACCACTGAGATTGGAATCCCGGCGGCTGAAGCCGCTTCCGGAGATAACTCGGACTTATCGGCGGCTGAAGCCGCTGAACCAGGAACAAGCTACACGTCGATACTGTTCAATCTAAATCGCCGCGTTGCGGCCGCTGCTGGCCGGCAAGCCTTCTGCCATCCGCCGCGCCACGGCCGGTAAACCAAACAGCACACCACAAATCGCCAGGGTTGAAAGTGCATCGTTTCGGTAAAACGGCAGGCCTGCCGTGTAGCACGTAAGCAGTCCGCCGATATTCTTTGCGTACATCATGCCAGAGAGCCATACCGCACCATTGCTCAAGAGGAAAAAGCCGGTAGATGAAGCAAGTGCCGCGCCAATTACCCGCGCCGTGTTTCGCTTGTGATGAAGCAGCAGCGATCCTCCAAAGCACACCATCGCATACCACGCCCACGAGACGAGATAGCCGCTGGCATGGAAAGGGAAGTCGTACACCCGCGTGGTCAGGTACCAGTCGCTCGCCGCGATCAGCGCAACGGCGAGAAGTGCCTGCCAGCGCGAGTTCCGTCCCAGACGTGATCCGTAGAACAACAGACCGCCACCCAACGCGGTAACGCCCCACGCGGAAATGTGCAGCATATGCGGAACAAACCGGCTGAGTACCGCGAGAACCAGAACAAGGTAGGCGACCATGGTTCTATCCTTTCACAGCGATTCACGGAAAATCACCGCTGTACCTTTCCTCCGATGCTTTGGCGAACGATTTGTCGCCGATCGTCGACCCAGTCCTCTCCCGCTAACGCCGAACTCTTGCGTCCATGGAAGCCCCAGACGTCATAAAGAAAGCGCAGATCGCGGAAGCGAACGACCGCAAGCCGCTGCTCCGCGGGAGAAAGGTCCATTTCCGGGTGTACCTCTCCAGCAGGGCCAATCTCCTGCACCTGCGGGAACTGCGACCAGTCGAGATACACCTGGCCCAGCCAGCTGTGCTTGGCGGCAAGTGTCTGCAGCGTGGTCTCCGGTTTCGGGTATGGAACCTGGTCCATTTCCATCGATCTTGTGCGTGTGTCCACCGTACCGCTGGCGAAGTTATTGGGCGTTTCCACCACCAGGTGCCACTTGTAAGGGTTGACGGGATAGGGATTGGCCGAAACTTTGAACGGGGTACCGCCCTGGAACTGCTGCATCTGAGCTACCGCAATAGCGGTGCCGTGTTCTATCCATCGCCAGCCCCACAAGCAGGCCACGAACAACAGCGCTATGGTTGCAGGTGTCTGTCCACGTGCACGCTCGCGGCGGCCACTGATCTCGGAGTTGGTCAGAGAGAACACAGACGGCAGCAGCAGCGCAAGCGCGAGAACAGCGAGCAGCACCGGCTCCACAATAAAGACGAGCTCACCTGCATACCAGCGCGGGTTCCATGGCGCGAACGGCCGCACGCCGTAGTTGTTCGTCCAGTCCAGCAGAATATGGCTAAGCAGTGCAAGCAGCGCCATCGCCCAGAGCAGCACCGGGCGCATGGGTGGCCTGGTATGCGTTGAAGGGCGAATGCGGTCTCTTGCGGCATTCCACAGGTACATAAGCACGACGACAAACAGGGCCTGCAGCGGCAGCGACCAGAAGGCGTGCGTCCAGCCGCGATGGTGCTGGAAGTAAGCAAGCGGCCCACCGAATCGGTAGACATAGTCCGCATCCGGCAGTTCGGCTGCGATTACACAGGCCAGCGTCGCGTACCGCGCCCTGCGCGGGAACCCCAGCGCCCGCGAGAGGCAGGCACCCGTCAGCATGTGCGTTACCGGTTCCACGCGGGTAAGCATACACGGCGATGCCACTGCGTCCTAAACTGCTAGACGATGAGTAAGTCGCAGACGTCAACGCCGCAAACACCCGAAGAGGAGATCGCCGCTCTCCGGCAGCAGATCGTGCATCACGAGCACCTGTACTACGTGCTGGACGCGCCGGAGATCTCCGATGCGCAGTACGACCGGCTCATGAACCGCCTCAAGGCGCTGGAAACCGAGCACCCCGGCCTGCTCACGCCCGACAGCCCCACGCAGCGCGTGGGCGGCAAGCCGAAGGACGGCTTCGCCAAGGTGGGCCACTCGCGCCCCATGCTCTCGCTGGACAATGCCTACAACGAAGCCGAGCTGCGCGCGTGGGCGGCCCGGGTTGCGGAGTCGCTACACTCCAACGACACGCTGCAATACGTCTGCGAGTACAAGCTGGACGGCCTTTCGCTCGCATTGCACTACGAACCCGCAGGCGATACGAAGGGCGGCGCACGGCTGCTTCGCGGGCTTACCCGCGGCGACGGCAGTACCGGGGAAGACGTGACCTCGAACGTGCGCACCATTCGCTCCGTGCCGCTGGTGGTTCCAGCAGAGAAGCTGAAAGTCGCGGGACTGCCGCCGAGCTTTGAAGTACGCGGTGAAGTCGTGATGCCGCAAAGCGCCTTCGTCAAGATGAACCAGGAGCGCGAAGCTGCCGGGCAGTCGCCCGCAGCCAATCCGCGCAATGCCGCAGCGGGTACGATTCGCACGGTGGAGCCGTCCATCGTGGCGCAACGTCGCCTCGATTTTTACGCCTACTTTCTGCTGCATGGCGAAGGCAGCGAGCGCGGCGAGTTCCTTTTACCGCAGCAGTCCAGAGCCCTGGCAGCACTGCGTACCGCTGGCTTCCGCACCAACCCGAACACTGCCACCGTTTTGACGATCGACGAAGTGCTTTCCTTCATCGCCGAGGCGGAAACCAAACGTGACGACCTCGGCTACGAAATTGACGGCATCGTCGTCAAGGTAGACGCCACCGCGCAGCAGCGCCGCCTCGGCTTCACCGGCAAGGCGCCGCGCTGGGCTATTGCATACAAGTTCCCGGCGCGCGGAGCGATCACGCGGTTGAATGACGTGCTCTTCCAGGTGGGTCGCACTGGCAAACTCACTCCCGTGGCGGCGTTGGAGCCCGTGCCCATTGGCGGCATCACCGTTGCCCGCGCCACCTTGCATAATCCGGATGAAATCGCCCGGCTTGGCGTCCGCATCGGCGACTACGTTGCCGTGGAACGCGGCGGCGACGTCATCCCCAAGATCACCGAAGTGGTCGAGGACAAGGACCACCCCCGCGGAACGCGCGAGATCGTCTTTCCCTCGCGCTGCCCGCGCTGCCGCGAACTCGTGGTGCGTGCCGAAGGAGAAATCGACTTTCGCTGCGTAAATGCCAGTTGTCCTGCACGGCTGTCGGAGGAACTGCTGCACTATGCATCGCGCGGCGTGATGAACATCGAGGGCCTTGGCGAGTCGATGGTCTCGCAACTGATGGGCCATGCGCTGAATGAGCCGACCTCGCTCGCCGACATCGAAGCGGCGGACATGACGGGAGCTTCAAACAATGCGACAGCCGTCTAAATGAAACACGCCGAGGAGGACACGACCGCAGATGAGCCTACCCGCAAGGCGCTCGTTTATACCGTAGCCGATCTCTATCGGCTCACCGAGGCCGATCTTGTTGCTCTCGAGCGGGTCGGCAAGAAGACGGCGCAATCGTTGCTGCAGCAGATCGAGCGATCGAAAACTGCGCCGCTCTACCGCGTGCTGCTCGGTTTGGGCATCCGCCATGTGGGCGAACGCACCGCGCAGGACCTGGCGAATACCTTCGGCAGCATGGATACGATCATGGCTGCTTCCGCTGAAGATCTGGTCAAGGCAGAAGGCATTGGTCCAATCGTTGCCAGTACCATCCATGAGTTCTTTGCCATAGAACGAAATCGCGCGCTGGTGGAAGACCTGCGTCACTGTGGTCTGCAGTTCATGGCAGAGAAGAAGCAGGTGGGCACGGCATTTGCCGGACTGACCTTTGTGCTAACCGGTACGC
>CALMAP010000209.1:0-271 GCA_937859825.1 uncultured Terriglobus sp.
TTCTTGGCCTTGGTCTGGGTTCGCTCTACACGCTCTTTCAGAATGACAACCTGTTTGCCCTGTGGCCCTCCACGCCCAACTACCAGCCGGACCTGGGTGCGCAGCATCTGCTGAAGGGTTCGGCCATCCGCGCCGATGCCACGCCGGAGTACCTGGGCGTGGGCTACATCATCGGCATGCGCGTCGCGGGCGTAATGCTTGCGGGCGGTGCGGTGCGCTGGCTGGTGCTGATGCCGGCCATCTACTTCTTCGGCTCGCACCTCACCACGCC
>CALMAP010000209.1:281-15335 GCA_937859825.1 uncultured Terriglobus sp.
ACCCGGGCACCGTGCCCATTCACGACATGAGTCCAAGCGATCTGTGGCGCACCTACATACGCCCGATGGGCGCGGGCGCAGTGGCCGCCGCTGGACTGCTGACCTTGCTGCGCACACTGCCCACGATCGTGAGCGCGCTGACCGGATCGCTCCGGGCGAAGGAGGCGTCTTCGTTGCCCCATGGTTTGTCATCCCGTAGCGAAGCACAGGGATCTGCTTTCTCTGGCAGCGCCACGGAATCATCCGCCACGCTCGCTCCCGATCTCGCCGCACGCTCCGGTATGCCTACTCCGGCAGTCGGCGCATTGCAACCCGCGGAACCACGCCACGGCATATGGGACCGCATCCCACGCACCGCGCACGACCTGCCCAACTCCATCGTCTTCGGCGGGTCGGCCCTGCTGATCGCGCTGATGTGGGCGTTCCTTGAGTTCAAGCCTGTGCCGGGAGCGCAGGTGGGTGCCTTTGCCAACCTGGCGGCCGCGCTTTTGATCGTGGTCTTCGGCTTTCTGTTCGTCACGGTGTCGGCGCGCATCGTGGGCATCGTCGGCTCGTCGGCCAGCCCGGTCAGCGGCATGACCATTGCGACCCTGATGGCGACGACAGCCATCTTTTTAGTGAAGGGGTGGACCGCGCCAAGCTTCGGCGCGCTCGCCATCACCATCGGAGGCGTGGTGTGCATCGCGGCGAGCAACGCGGGCGACTGTGCGCAGGACCTGAAGACCGGCTATCTGATCGGCGCGACGCCGTGGAAGACGCAGTTGGCCATCATGGTCGGCGTGATCGTCTCGGTCTTCTCCATCGGCCTTACGCTGAACCTGATGAACACCGGTCTGGAAGAGTTCCGGCCGATGCCGCACCCCGTCATGTTGAACGACGCCGCGCTGCCGGATGGTGTCCACGACATGGGCGCTTTCACGCGCCCGCATGTGCGGCTGACTGCACCGAAGGACGCCGCGACTCCCAGCGTTTTCGAGATCAATGACGCAACGCGCTACCACCTGGTGAATGCGATTGGGTCCGCCACGCTGGAAGACGGCAAGTACCTGCTGAATCCAGCGACCGGCAGGCTGGAGATCCAGTGGATCCAGGGTATCGGTAGTGAGAAAGCCGCTGCTCCTCAGGGTCGCCTGATGGCCACCGTCATCAACGGCATCTTGTCTCGCAAGCTGCCGTGGTCGCTGGTGCTGCTGGGCGTGGCGATGGTGATCGCGGTGGAACTGCTTGGAGTTCGCTCGCTGACATTTGCGGTGGGCGCGTACCTCTCCATCGCGACCACGCTGGCGATCTTCGCGGGTGGTGTGGTGCGCTGGATGGCTGATCGTGCGATAGCGAAAGCCCGCGCACGCGACGCCTCGAAACGCGAAGCGGCGGTGCTCGCGCGGCGCATCGCGGCTGCCTCCCCGACGGGAACCGGCGTAGTGGTCATCCCCGACGACCCGGGTGTGACGCTTCGCCCCGCGCACACGCTGGACGAATTTGAGGCCGAGGTCACCGGCAACGAGGCGCTCACCGACCTGGACAACGACGAAATCTCCCCCGGTTCGCTCTTCGCCTCGGGGCTGATTGCCGCGGGTGGCATTGTGGGCCTGCTGGGTGTGGGCATCCGGCTGTACGAGTCCGCCACGGACAAGACAATGCCACGCTTCAGCGAACACAATTTGCTCCACCACGATCCTGTCGCGGTGCTAATGTTCGCGCTGCTGGCGGGTTCGCTGTATTACTTCGCGAGAACGCCGCTAGAGGAGAGCTAAAAGCAAATTAATGAATATGAACTGCTGGACGATCTTCAAGGACTCCGCCACGCTCCTGATTACCGCAGCGACAGCCTTTTTTGCGGTACGCACGTTCCAGACAAACGCACGGACGCGTCGTGCCGACGTACTTAGCAACCTGCACAAAAGCTTCTTTGTGGAGGCGAGCTACAAGGATATGCGTTCGAAGCTCGACGACGATTCAGACGGTGGTGAGCAGAAGCGACAGCGGCTGGTGCAGGATGAAGAGCCGGAGTTTACTGATTTTCTTAACTACTTCGAGTTCGTTGCTTATCTCTGGTATTCCAAGAATCTCTCCTTAAGCGATGTGGATGCGTTGCTCGGCTATTACCTCTCATTACTGTGTAAGTCCGCTTCTATTCGAAAGTACATTCGAGACGAGAAGCATGGATTTGAGCATCTGAATCACTTGCTGGATACTGTTGCTAGATGAGGTGACAATGACCGAACCTAAGGCGGGTTTATTCGTATACGGAACGCTTCATCCAGACCGTGCTCCTGATGAAATCAAAGATGTCGTCTTCCGAATGAAGCGCCTTGGAACTGCTTCGATTCAAGGTACGCTCTACGATCTTGGCGAGTATCCGGGACTTGTATTGAAGGGGAAAAGACGTGTGGAGGGTCTGTTGTTCTCTCTCCCGGAGGATCCCGAGGCACTGGAAAAGCTAGATGCCTACGAAGAATTTCATCCCAAGAGACCCAAAGACAGTCTTTTCATTCGGGAAAAACAGTTTGTAACGCTTGCGAATGGAGAGCGGCAACGCCATTGGGTGTACCTCTACAACCTTCGTGATGGTCACCACGCCGTCAAAGCTCGTTGAGAGTACTCAGGCGACCGGCAGCAGGGGCTATCAAGCTGGCAGCCCTGCGGTTTCGTACCGTGTTGGTGGGCTTTGTTTGCGCAGGCACCGTATACGCGCAGGACCTTGCCCTGGCACCGACCCGGCCGACGATTGCCAATAGTTCCACGATTCAGGACAAGGGCGTGTTGCAGGTTGAGACGGGCTACGATGTCTACCCGCAGCGTGTTCCCGGCGATCAGCAGACCGTCGCGGCATCGTTCTACTACGCACCTCTGGCGCGTTTGCGGCTGGACTTCAACTGGTCCGCCTTCTCGCACCAGGAGGATGAAGACGGCACAGCTAACGGCATTGGCACCATTCAAATCGGCGGCAAAGTTGAGATGCACAAGGAGGAGTACCATCACCGTATTCCGGGCGTTGCCGTGCAGTATGAAGCAGAACTGCCAACTGCCTCAAAAAGCGCACTCCAAGGTTACGGTCAACAGGCGATCCTGCTGGTGAACCACCACTATGGCAGAAATGGCGACCTTGACCTGATGGTGAACGGCTCGGTAGTGCAGGACTGCGAAAAGGCGCGATGCAGTTATGGTGGGCAGCAGTCCATCGCGGTGAGTTATCACCTGCAGAAGCAGACGCGCCTCTACGTGGAGGCCTTCGGGCAAAATGTATCGCAGGCGGACACGCCGCCTGGAAGCTACGTGTTCACCGGCTTTTACCGCCAGTTCAGCCAGGCCTTCGGCATCGATGGAGGTCTGCGCTTCGGCGTGAGTGACCATTCCGCCAGTGTGGGCACGACCTTCGGCCTGGTCTTCGGCAAACGGCTGCGTTGAGCATGGTGCCGAAATCGCCGGATAACACGGTTCCGCATAGAATTGGAAACAGCCATCCTGGTTGCGTTCCGTCGCGCAGCCCCATCCTCTATTGCCGTAGCCGCTTCGTCCGAAATTCCCGCCCGAAGCTGGCGTCTTCCCCTTCCGGAGAACTGATGCGTCGCCGTCTTACCCTGATCCCCGTCCTGAGCGTTGCCATGCTCACCCTGACCTCTGCTGCCCAAACCGCGGCACCGGCGACGCCTGCTTCCACTGCGCCTGCTGCAGTGGCCCCGCAGGCCGCGACTGAAGTGAATCCCGCGAAGCGCGCCAAGGTCGAGCAGGTGCTCAGCCTGACCAACACCGACAAGGTTTCCCAGCAGATGCTTGCCGGTTTTCCTGACCGGGTAAAAACACTCGCCGCGCGGCAGCCGATGGTGCAGGCCGCGAGCACGCCGGAGCAGAAAAAGCTGACTGCCGACTACCTCGATCAGATGGGTAAGATCGCCGGTACTGCAGCCAACTGGGATGCCGCCAAACCGAAGATTGTAGACCTGTACATGACCTCCTTCAGCGAGGCTGATCTGGACGGCATGATTGCGTTCTATAACTCGGCCGCCGGTAAGGCGATGGTGAGCAAGACCCCGGAACTGGCCGCCAAGACGATTGACATTCTGCAGTCGCCGATTACCTTGCTGGGCCCTCAATTTGAAGCAGCGACCAAGGCCTACCAGACCAGCATGCAGAACACCTCGCCTGCGGGTGGAACGGGTGCCGCGGCACCCGCCAAGCCGCCCACGTTGGGACCGGACAACTCCGCAACCAAGCCCGCAACACCGAAGAAGTAATTCATGTCCTGCGTGCTGACGCTGGCGCTTGATGAGGGCGCACAGCAGCGCTTTGAAGAACTCCGGCGGGCACACTTCCCACCGGAGTTGAATCAGATTCCAGCGCACCTGACCCTGTTCCATACGCTGCCGGAGCAGGACGAGACCTTACTGCTGCTCTCGGAACATGCAATGGAGCAGCAGGTTTTCCCGATGCGGGTGGCGGAGGTTCGATCGATCGGTCGCGGTGTCGCTTACTTTCTGGAGTCTCCCGCAGCCAAAGCGCTGCACCATAACCTGAGTGGAGGCTTCGCCGATCACCTGAGCGGCCAGGACCGCCAGGGCTTTCGGCCGCATGTGGTCGCGCAGAACAAGGTCGCGCCCAATGTTGCGAAGCAAACGTTAGCCATGTTGCAGGCAGAGTTTCAGCCCTGGACGTGCAAGGCGGTGGGTCTGGATCTGTGGCGTTACCTGCATGGCCCCTGGCAGCACCTGCGCCGTTTCGCTTTCACAGCCTGATCCGGCGGAAGCCTTCGCAAGGAGATTCCCATGCATCGTTTTCGCATTACTGTCGAACCGCTCACGCCGGGCGATGAAGCTGTGCCCCTACAGTTCGAAGCCGATTGCCACGACGACATGGTCGCTATAGCGCGCAGGATGAAGGGCCGTTTCGACCTGGACGACGAGAGCAGCAAGGCTTTCGCCATCGGCATGAAGCTGTTTGGCGAGGTAATTCTGAAGAACCGGGCACGCTTGCCGTTCCGTGAGCTTCGTCCTGCGTGGGCGGAGTTCATGAAAGCAGTCAAGGCCGCCCGTTCGCCTGAGGCTGGGTCGTCGGGTACTGTGCTCTCTCGACAGGAGTGAGAGCTTATCGAGAGTTTGAGCAACTGCAGCCCTCAAAGAACAATGCAGGTTCTCCGCTCCAGCCGCAGAGGGCGCGGCTTTCCATCGAATGACAGATTCGTCGCTGTGTGGCAGATAGACTCTAATCGACTTCCGCAGCCTGTCGCGCCGCCGCCCGACTGTCCCGCACCAGTTCCGGCAGGCCGACTCCGCGATAGGCGTTGCCCAGCAGATACAGGCCACCAAGCGCATCCACGCGAGCTTGCAACTGCGTCATGCGATCGCCGTGGCCCACACCGTATTGCGGTAGCGCCCCGGGCCAGCGGCGCACCACGGTGAGTGCTGGGGCGGGCAGAAGGCCAACGACTTTCTGCAATTCCTCGCGCGTGAATGCCGCGATAGCTTCGTCCGATTGGGCGATGAGTGAGTCGGCCTCCGCGCCGCCGAAGTAGGCACGCACCATGTGGCCGCCTTCCGGGACACGGTTCGGATATTTCTGGTCGCTGAAGGGGCCGGCGAGCAGGCGCGAGCCCTCTCCGGCTGGCGATAGAAAGCCGAAGCCTTTCGGCCATTGCACGGGCTGGTCTGGTGAAAAGCAGAAGGCCGCAATCACTGCAGAACTCGTCGGCATCTCCAAAAGTTCGGCAGCATGGGCGTCGACGCCGCGCAGCCACGCCTGGGTGCGGTGCACCGGTGTGGCGAGCAGGAGCGCATCTGCTTCGTGGCGCCGCACCGTGCGATCGGTATCGGTTGTTTCCACGACCCAGCGGGGGCCGTTTCGGCTGATTGCCGTGGCGGCACACTCCATGCGCAGGCAGCCGGGCGGCAGGGTCGCTGCCATCGCCTCGGCGAGCGCGCCGGTTCCGTTGCGCAGGGAGGTAAAGATCAGTGGACGCTGTTTGCCCTCGCGGCGGTTCTGTTCGTTGCGCGCCTGCACCGCTGCGATCAGCGAGCCATGCTCCCGCTCCATGTCGACGAAAGGCTTCATCACCGAGCGCACACTCAACTGGCGCACGTCCCCCCCCAAGACGCCGCCCAGCAGGGGCGCGCCGATCACACGCAGGACTTCTTCGCCAAAATGCCGCTGCACAAAGTCCGCAACGGACTCATCATGGTCTGGCGCGGTACGCTTCAGATCTTCCGCACGCTGCAGCTCTGCTGCGTAGGCTGAGCGTGCCGCATCGCTGAACAGCGGCGTACCTTCCAGCGATTCCAGCGTGGACGGTACCATCATGCGCATGCCGTCGGGCATCGGTTGCAGTCTGCCTTCGCGCAGCACATAGGTCACGCGCTCGGCGTCGTTGCTGAAAACCAGATCGTTCTGCATGCCGAGTTCTTTGGCCAATTCGCTCGCCCAGGGCTTCTCTGAGACCCATCCATCCGGGCCGCACTCGACCACAAAGCCGTCCTGCCGCACGGTCTCCAGTATTCCGCCAAGGCGTTTCGATGCTTCGACAAACGTAAAAGTTAGGGCAGTGCCTGCACGCTGCAGCTTCGCAAGTTCGTAGGCAGCGGCCAGGCCTGCCACGCCGCCGCCAACCACAAGGATCGAGCGCGGCACTAGACCATCACTGCTTCCGGAGCAGGTTCCGCAAGTGGCGCAAGCACACGCAGAACTTCGACCCCATCCGCGTCTTCAACCGGCTTCGCAGGCGAGGCGACGCCGTGAAGCACCACGTCCTCAAGCGCGGCAATCAATGTAGGCGAATCGTTCAGGCTCTCCGCACGCGAGACGATCAGGCCTAGCTCTCTCCCAGTCTGCTGGAAGGCAATGTCGATGTCGTAGAGGATCTCGACGTGGTCGCAAAGGAAGCCCACCGGCTGCATCACCACGTGTTCGTAGCCCTCTTGCTTCAGCGCTGCAAACGTGTCTTCCACGCTTGGGCCGATCCATGGGCCGCCGCTCAGTCCCTGGCTCTGGAAGCAGAAGTACCAGTCCTGTTCGAGCAGCGGCGCGCCGTTCTCAAGGGAGCCGCCGATACCAAGCTCGGCGGCGATGCGTTTCGCGGTCCGCTTGCACTCGGAGTTGTAGGTGTCCGGCTCGGTGGCGAGCACCATGCCGTGGTGCTCTACTGGCTTGACCGAGGCTTGCACCGTGCGGCAGGGAACTGAGTGCGCCGTAAAGAGCACGGCGGTCCTTGCTCCGGTGGTGCGGGCGCGATCCAGGGCGGGGCGCATCTTTTCCGCAAAGGCACGGGCGAGCAGCGGGTGCTCCGCCCATCCGGCTAGAAAATCGATCTTCAGATCGTCGCCCGCGGCAGTTTCGACCGCGCGCTTGTACAGGCCAACGCTGGTGCGGCTGTTCTGCGGAGCGAGACAAACCGTTTTCGCCTCGGTGATGCCGTCCGCCTTCATCTGCGCGACCACGTCGGCGATGAAGGGCTTCGAGTTTCGCATGCCCACGTAGACCGGAACGCCGAGCTTTTCCGCAAGCAAATGGCCCTGCAGAAGTGTCCAGCGGGTCAGGTGCGGGCCTTCTTCGGTCGGCTCTTCGCGCAGGCCGATCTCCGCGTAGCGCTCCTGCAACTCGTGCACCACGTGCGGGGGAAGTCCACGGCCGCCGGTGACGAGTTTCAGGTAGGCATCCATCTCACCGAGCGCGTCGGGTGTGCCATGCGCCAGCAGGAGTACAGATTCCGGTTTCGATGGTTTTACAAGTTTCGATGTATCCTCGACCCACTCGTTTGGAGTGTCATCCTGAGCGGAGCGAAGGACTTGCTTCTCGCCCGTGCTGCCGCGACTCTCAAGGCAAAACCAGGTTCCTCCGCTTCGCTGCGCTTCGGTCGGAATGACAAGTTTGTTGTGCGACGGTGCCTTCGCTTGCTGAACAATCGCGTCGTGCAAGGGCCGTAAACCCTCTGAAAGCTGAAGCTTTTCCGCAAGCACGCCAAGCACAAAATAGAAGAGGTCGTTCACAGGGGCTTCTCGCTTCGCGCGCTCAACTCGCGTACCCACTTCGCGACGGCGATCACGTTCTCAACCGGCGTACCCGGAACGATGCCGTGGCCCAGGTTGAAGATGTGGCCATTGCGGTTCGCCGCGGCATCCAGCACAGCCTTTACGCGGCTGTGCAGCACGTCTTTCGGGGCAAAGAGAGCGATGGGGTCCAGGTTGCCCTGCACGGCGGTGTACTCGCCCGCCAGCCGCCAGCCTTCGGCCAGCGGCACGCGCCAGTCCAGCCCCAGCACGTCCGCACCGGTTTCGCGCATGGTGCTCAACAGCGACGCGGTATCCACGCCGAAGTAGATCACCGGAATGCCCAGTGCCTGCACGCGCTGCACGAGCTCCTTGGTGGAGGGCAGAACGTACTCGCGATAGTCGTTGACCGCAAGCGCGCCGGCCCAGCTATCGAAGATCTGGATCACGTCCGCACCGGCCTCGACCTGCTGCGCGGCGTAGTCCACCAACACCGTGACAAGCTTCTCCGTGAGTAACTGCCATGAGGACCGGTGGCCGTACATGATCTTCTTGGTCTCGATGTAGTTGCGCGAGCTGCCGCCCTCGATCATGTAGCTGGCTAGCGTAAACGGCGCGCCGCAAAAGCCGATGATGCCGAGCTGGTCGCCATCCGCGCGTGGCGGAGCGAAGTGCTTCGCGACTTTCTCGATCGCCCGCGCCACATAGCGCAGATCGTCCGTACGATCGGTGCGAAGCGCCTCGATCTGCTCGCGCGTGCGGACGGGCTGGTGCACCACCGGGCCTTCCCCGTTCACGAACTCGAAGTCGAGTCCCATGGGCGTGAAGGGCAGCAGCAGATCGGCGAAGATGATGGCCGCGTCCACACCGAGGCGCTCGGCTGCCGTAATCGTCACCTCCGCGGCCACATCCGGCGTGCGGCAGATTTCCAGCAGTGTGTGGTGCTTGCGTACCGCCATGTACTCCGGCATGTAGCGGCCGGCCTGCCGCAGGAACCACACGGGGGTGCGGTCCACGGGCTGACGCAGGCAGGCGCGCACAAAGCGGCTGCCGTCGGTAACTGGCTCGCTGTGCACGGCGCTGGAGAGAATGGCGGAGGTTTGTGTCATGCCTACGCGGTCGGGGCCACGTACTCCTTGGGCAGTTCGCCGCCGGAGCCGTAGAAAAAGTCGTTCATCTGCTCCACCAGAAACTCCTGCGCCTGGGCAGTCCAGGGCTGCAGGCGGTACTCGTTCAGCAGCATCTTCTGCCGCTCCACCCACTCACCCCAGGCCTTTTTGCTGATGGTCTTGTAGACCTTCTGGCCCAGTTCACTGTCGAACGGCGGCTCGTCCAGACCTTCGAGTTCCTGCTTGTACTTCGCGCAAAATACCATGTGTGCCATTCGTACTCGGCTCCTTCTCGCATCTTCGATTGTAAGGGTCAGCGCCAGGGCGGTTCGATCGACAACAGATGCAATTGGGTGTTGTGGAAACCCGCCTTAATCGCAACGAGCGCGATGAAGGTGGGGCACCACAAGAATTCATCCAACATTTGTGCCCCACCTTCGCGGAGCTAAGGTGGGTTGGATGGCGCACGACGTTCACCCTTGCCCGGAACGAGGTTTCCATCCTCGTCATACGGGCAGTGGCGGCAGCCATTGCCGCAGCAGAAGCCGCGCCTGCGGTGGTAGACGGCGGTGAAGACGAGGAACGGGCCGTCGTAGTAGAAGTCTTCATCCGTGATCTCTGGTTCCGGCTGTCCCATGTCCAGAGTTTGTCATCCCGTAGCGCAGCGCAGGAATCTGCTTTCTTTACGGTCGCGGTGCGGCGGGTGGAGGAAAGCAGATCTCCTCACTTCGTTACGAGATGACAAACAATGAAGGGTCCTCGAACCTGGTGCCGATCGGCTCAAGCAACAACCCGGCCTGTGGACTCTCCGGTAGCTTTGGTTCCGCGATGACCGGTGGAGAGGAGCTGCGGCCATTCCTGCGGATACCCTGCGGCGTTGCCACCGCATCGAGCGGTTCACCATGCTCACCACAGGCCACACCGCCCCGCAGCCACACACGTTTACCGGCCATCGCGGCCGTCCGTTCTCCTGGAACCACGATGCCGATCAGGTTCAGGGGATCGCTCGCAGCCAGTGCGACGACCTCATCTCCCTTTAGATCGCGGGTAGCGCGCAGGCTCTCCACTGCTTCGGGCAGGGCGAACTGCTCGCCGTTGAAGCCGGTAACGAAGCGGCCGCCGCGCACATCGCCGCGTGCCTCGAGCCGCCGCAGCATACGCAGCAGGTCCCGCCATTTGGGAGCATTGGCCTCCCTCTGCAGCAGATCGCGAAAGACGACGCCGTAGCGCTGCAGCAGCATCCGCGCAGCGGCCTCGAGCGACGCCTCCTCCGCACGCGCCTTTTGCGGGGCGGTCAGGGTGGGCTGCTCCGCTTCCAGGAAGAGCGACCAGCGCCCGGCAGTGGAACGCGTCCCCCGCTTTGTGCCGTTAGCCACGGGCTCCGCGATGAGCGACTTGCGCTTTGGGTCCATCATGCAGCGGAGCTGGTCAAAGCCGTCTGCGCTGGCAAGTCCGGCAGTGGCAAGCTCCCAGAGCGCCGTCTGCGTCTGCTGCTTGCTTAACACGCAAAGGCGCTGGATGTCGCTGGCGAAGCACGCGCCGCGCTCGCGCAGCGTGGCGCGCACGGCAAGTGCCTCCGGCGATAGGGCAAGCCTCAGCTTCGCTTCTTCCACCTGTTTGTTGGCGAGGGCGCTGTCGAGCCACTCCGCGCTTTCGCGCACGTAGAAGGTGATGGGAGCCATGTTCGTGGGCACCACGCGCCGCGGAGCCGCGCCGTCACCTGCGGACCACGCTGGATGCGGCGAGATGCGGCCCCAGCCGATGGCGCCGCTCAAACAGAGCGCGTCCAGCCATTTGCCGTCGTAGTCCTTCACGCGCTGCGGCAGCAGGGCGCGCTCCCACTCGGCGGCAGGCGCTTCAAAGCCTTCCAGTTGAAGGAGAGCTTCCAGTACACCTTCTTCCCCGCTCATCTGCGTCTGGGGAGCAAGGTGCTGCCACCGCAGCAGCCATCGCAGGTAGACAGCGGGCGAGACCGCCTCGACCTGCTTGCGCAGGCTGCCCAGGGTAAGCCGGTGAATGCGCTGCAGGATGCGGCGTTCGCACCACTCGATGGCGTGATCGTTCTCTGGCTTGCCGCTGTTTTTGAAGACACCGCGCAGGGCAAGGCCTTGCATCTCGATGGCAACGAGTTGCTGGAAGATTGCAATCGGGTCGAGATCCGCGAGTGCGGCGATTTCGCCGGCCGATGTGGGGCCGAGGAGTTGCAGGTAGCCTTGGGTGAGCAGGCGGAGGGCTTCCTGCAGAAGGGCGGGATCTGCCTGTTCTTTTGCTGCGCAGGCGGGTTGACAAGAAGCAGATTCCTCCGCTTCGCTACGGTATGACAAACCAAGGGGAGATGACGAACACAGAAGGGAGTGGGCGTGAGCGAGACGCTCGGTCGCCACCCAGCACCTGGCCTTACCCAACATTACCTGCTGTGCACGGCCACGAATCTCAAGCCGCTCGAAAAACAACGGCCAGTGGCGGCTTGCCTGCGCGCGGTGCAATGCGACTTCGTCGGCATCTGGTTTAATGCGTGTCGACTCGTCGAAAAGAGCCACCGGCAGCGCAATGCAACTGAAGAGCAGGTCGTGCAACTCGTGCGCGTCGCGCAGGTCCGGCCAAACCTCGCAGCGTGCTTGCCGGATGGCGGCAGGATCGAGGCGTCCGGCTTCGCCGAGCACCGAGTCGGGAATTGTTCGCCTGAGTGAGACTGCCCTTGCGCGGCGCTCTTCCAAGTCGGCGTCGTCGAGAAAGGCGTTCTGGTTTGCATTCAGCAATTCGTGCGAGAACTGTGACGGCACCGGCGTATCCACCGCAATGCACTCGATCGCGCCGCTCTCCATATCGCGCAGTACCTGCTGCAGCCCGGCCAGGTCCATGGCTTCCTGCAACACGTCCTGCATCACTTCGCGAACGAGCGGGTGATCGGGAATCTGGATGTCGCCTTCGATGGTCTCGAAGCACGCCGCTGCCTGCGGAAAGACGGAGGCCAGCAGGTCCTCACCGCGCGTACGTTGCACCTGCGGAGGCACTTTTTTCCCCTTCTGAAAGCGCAGCAGTTGCAGCGACCGGTTGGCGGCCCAGCGCCAGCGCGTTTTGAAGATGGGCGAGGCGAGCGCGGCCTGCTCCAGCAGCTCTTTCGCAGTGCCGTCGGTCAGGTAGTGGAAGACGTCGCTGAGTGGGAAACTGTGCTGCTCCGCGAGGCAGATGTTGATGCCGTTGTCGGTCGCGGCGGCCTGCAACTCGTAGTTGAAGCCACGGCAGAAGCGCTTGCGCAGCGCCAGCCCCCACGCGCGGTTCACGCGGCCGCCGAACGGAGCGTGCAGGATCAACTGCATGCCACCGCCCTCGTCGAAGAAGCGCTCCGCAATGATGCGTGTCTTTGTGGGTACCGCGCCCAGTACGGCGCATCCGCTCACGATGTACTGCAGCATTTGCCGCGCGCCCGACTCGCAGACCTGGCACTCTTCCATGAGCCACGCGCAGGACTCGGCCACGCGCGGGTCGTCCAGGTTCACGCGCTCATGGTGTACGCCGTCCATGCGCTGGCAGATTGCTTGGCGAAGCGCGCCGACAAAGTCACTCAGCACATCGGTGCGCTGCGGAGCCTCACCCGCCCAGAAAGGTACATTGGGCGGCGCGCCGTGCGCGTCTTCCACCAGTACGCGGCCTTCTTTTTCGACGACAAGCACGCGCCAGCTTGCGTTGCCGAGCTGGATTACGTCGCCGGGCCCGCTGTCGATGGCGTAGTGCTCATCCAGCGTGGCAATCTGCGTGCCCTCGGGTTGCAGGATCACGGAGAAGATCGCAGTGTCCGGGATGGCGCCGCCGTTTCCGATGGCCGTCATGCGTGCGCCGCGCCTCGGGAGCAATTGCCCAGCAATGCCGTCGCGCAAGAGGTACGCGCCGTAGCGTCCGCGTGAATTTTCGATACCCTGGTGCAGCAGCGTGACGAGTTCGTCGAACTCCGCGCGAGACAGGTCGCGGTAAGGGTAAGCCCGAGTCACAAGACGGTAGAGCGCGTCCTCTTCCCACGGCTCCGCGGCACAGGTGGCGACCATCTGCTGCATCAGGATGTCGAGCGGCTTGGGAGGAATTTCAAGCCTGTCCAGCGAGCCGGAGCGCATGGCCTGCACCAGGGCGCCCATCTCAAGCAGGTCGTCGCGCGTTGTGGCGAAGAAGCGGCCCTTCGGGATCGCGCCTCGCCAATGGCCGGCGCGGCCCACGCGCTGCATCGCCGTGGCCACCGCGCGCGTGCTGTTGAGCTGGATGACGAGGTCGACCGCGCCGATGTCGATGCCGAGTTCGAGCGATGCCGTGGCGACCAGGCATTGGATCTCGCCCGCCTTTAACCTCTGCTCGGCATCCAGCCGCAGCGCGCGGGAGAGGGAACCATGATGCGCGGCCACGTTCTCCTGCCCAAGCCGCTCGGCGAGTGCGCCGCACAGGCGCTCCACCATGCGCCGCGTGTTCACGAAGACGAGCGTGGACTTGTGTTCGCGGCAGAGCTCCGCAATGCGGTCGAAGATCTCGACCCACATCTTGGAATCGCACACGGAACTGAGTTCGCTGGATGGAATCTCAATGGCGAGGTCGAGGGTGCGGCGCTGGCCCACCTGGATGATGGTGGCACGCCGGTTCGCGCTTCGCGCGAAAGGAGATGCAGGTCCTTGGCTCCGGTCAGGATGAGTCTGTTCGGGTGCGTCGAAGCGAATGCCCGTTAGGAAATCTGGCACTTACTCGATTGGATTTTGTGTCGCCGATAAGCCAATCCGTTGCGGCGGGCGTGTCATGCCGGTCAGCATCGCTCCCGGGCTCAGGCGGTTCTCGCCGGTCACCAGAGCGTCGAGCCGTTCGAGTGTGAGGGCGAGGTGCGCGCCGCGCTTGTCGTCGGCCATGGCGTGGATCTCGTCCACGATCACGGTGCGCACACAGCGCAGGTTCTCCCGTGCTTTGGCGCTGGTCAGCAGCAGGTAAAGCGATTCCGGCGTGGTGACCAGGATGTGCGGCGGCACCTTCAACATCTGCACGCGCGCTTTGGGCAGGGTATCGCCGGTGCGCACGCCGGTGCGGATCTGCGGCAGCAGATAACCGCGTTCCAGTGCGAGCGCGAGGATCTCGCACAAGGGCTCGTCCAGGTTTTTCTGCACGTCGTTGCTCAATGCCTTCAGCGGCGAGACATAAACCACCTGTGTCAAGGGAGAGAGCCGGCCTTCGATCGCTTCGACCACAAGCCGATTGATGGCAACCAAAAACGCCGTGAGCGTTTTGCCGGAACCGGTAGGCGCGCTGATCAGGGTGGCCTCGCCGCGCAGGATCGCGGGCCAGCCTCCTACCTGCGGCTCGGTCGGCGTGCCGAACCTGCCAACGAACCACTCCCGCACGACCGGGTGCGCCCACGCGAGCGCGTCCTGCTCAGGTGCGGCGGTCGTGGGTATGCAGGCGAGGGAAGCCATGCCGCATTCTATCGCGGAGCTTCGCCGGGTTTTCGCTTTCAGCTCAGTGGAAGTTCTTCGAGCTCAACTCCAAGATGGACGAAATGCTTCCTGTTCAAAGTAACGACTCGAATTGAATGAAGTTGGGCAGTAGCTGCTATCAACAGGTCCGCCAGATCCAGATTTGCTCCGGCACGTTTCGTAAAAGCACCCAGTACACCTGCGCGGTCTGCTATGGCTGGGCTGATGGGCAAAATTCGTCCGGCAAAATCCAAAGGGAGCACGTTGCCAATCCAGTTTTCTAGGCTGCGCCTTCGCTTACCCGCGGGCATCCACTCCGTACCGAAACGAAATTCTGTGAGCGTAATGGCGCTGATACCATTGATTGGACCGACATCCTACCCATCCAGTTGCTGACGGATGGGTGTAGTAACGATTTTGCTGATTGTGAGACAACGCTGGTGTCAAGCAGATAGTTCAAAACTTCGCCGCCCGAGCCTTACTGGAAATTCTTTGCTAGTCGATGTCAGTCCAGGCTTCTTTCGGTGCGCGTAG
>CALMAP010000209.1:15345-18665 GCA_937859825.1 uncultured Terriglobus sp.
TGCGTTCGGACGTTGCCCTGCCTGCTTCTTCCTCTGTCATCACCAAAAACGCTGCTTGCGTCGCTGCACGACTTGCGGACCTTCCGTCTCTGCGCGGTCGAGCATCTCGCTGCATTGTGTTTTGGCCTGTGCCGCCGTCATGCCGTCATGCCGTCAACGTACGTATTTTGACCAGTACGGTCAAAATACGTGCCCGGCCTGCTCGTCGAGTGAGTGCTTCCGCGCCAGGTGCGATGATGGAGCCATGCAGGAACTTACCGCAGAAGACCGCGCCCGGCGCGTCAAGGTCATCGTCTTCGACGTGGACGGCGTCTTGACCGACGGCCAGCTCTTCTTCATTCCCACCGGTCACGACAAGGACGGCAAGATCACCGCAGTGGAGACGAAGGGATTTTCCGCGCATGACGGGCTGGGCATCGGCATCGGCCGGGCTGCGGGGCTGCGATTCGGCATCATCACCAAGCGCACGTCCGATACGGTGGCGGTGCGCATGCGCGACCTGAAGGTGGACCACGTCTATATGGGCGCGCATTACAAGACGGAAGCGCTGGCGAAGATCGCCGCCTCCGAAGGCATCTCGCTTGAGGAGGTCGCCTACGCCGGCGACGACATCATCGACCTGCCGCCCATGCGGCAGGTTGGCTTCGCCGTTGCCGTGTGGAACGCACGCGAACAGGTGAAGGCCGAAGCCCACTGGGTGACGCCGAGCGCAGGCGGCCACGGTGCTGGCCGCGACGTGATTGACTTTGTCCTGCAGTCCCAGGACCGGTTAAGCGAAGCAATTGAGTTCTACCTCAGCACGGACAACAAGAGCATCGACATCGGCGCAGGCGGAATGTAATCTCGCCGCGACCGGAGGCCAAGTCAAGTACGAGACATCTCCTTCAGTCCGGCAGCCAGTTTGCCCGCAGAGCGCGAATCCTCCTGCAGTAAATGCTCGTAGCTTCACGAGTAGCGATCCACGATCGCGTCGTGCATTAACAGTTGTGCGGAAGCCAAGCATTGAGCGCACAGCTCTTCTCACGTACGATACGCAGCAGAGGTACTCATGAATCCGTCGCACGATAAAGAGTCCTGGCTCGATGTGTGGTTTCCTGTTCCACTGATTGCCTTCGGCATCCTGTTCATCTCATGCCTGCTGCTCTACAGCCCCACACGCTAACCCTTAGGGATAAATGCGATTGAGCGTTCGCGCGAAGGGAATCGTCTCGCGCACATGCTCCAGGCCACAGATCCACGCCACGCAGCGCTCGATGCCCATGCCGAAGCCGCTGTGCGGAACACTGCCGTAGCGGCGCAGGTCGAGGTACCACTGGAACGCCTCGAGCGGCAGACCGTGGTCCAGAATGCGCTGCTTCAGCAGGTCATAGCTGTCTACGCGCTGTGACCCTCCGATAATCTCGCCGTATCCCTCCGGCGCGAGTACGTCCACGCAGAGCGCTTTCGTCTGATCCTGCGGATCGGGCTGCATGTAGAAAGCCTTTACCGCGGCCGGATAACGATGCACCATAACCGGCCGGTCGAACTGGTTGGAGATGTAGGTTTCGTCCGGCGCGCCGAAATCGTCGCCGTATTCATGCGGCTTTTCGATCAGCCCCTTGCTGAATGCCTGATCGAGCATCGCGTGTGCTTCGTCGTAGCTTAAGCGTGGAAAGGGCGCGGCAATCTTCTCAAGGCGTACGGCCTTGTCGCCGCCGCCGGTAATCGTCTTCAGGTCGGTGCGGTGCTTCTCCAGTACGCGCGTGACGATATGGCTCAGGAACTGCTCCGCAAGTTCCATCAGGTCGCCCAGATCGGCATAGGCGACCTCCGGCTCAATCATCCAGAACTCGGTAAGATGGCGGCGCGTCTTGGACTTCTCCGCACGAAAGGTCGGGCCGAAGCTGTAGACCTTGCCGAGCGCCAGCGCGGTGGCCTCGATATAAAGTTGACCGCTCTGTGTCAGGTACGCGTTGCCTTCGTCGAAGTACTTCATCTCGAAAAGTTCGCTGGTGCCCTCGCAGGCCGCAGGCGTCAGGATCGGCGGATCTGTGCGGATGAAGTCGCGGGTGTCAAAGAACTCCTGCGCAGCACGCATGATGGTCGCGCGCACACGCAGAATGGCCGACTGCCGTGGCGTGCGCATCCACAGGTGCCGCCGCTCCATCAGGAAGTCGGGGCCGTGCTCCTTGAGCGTGATGGGAAAGGGCTGGTCTTCCGGGACGCGCTGCGTGACCTCGACATTTTCGACATCGAGTTCGTAGCCGCTGGGGGCACGCTGGTCCGCGCGCACCTTGCCTGTGACGGTCAAGCTCGACTCAAGCGTAAGCTCTTTCAGCGTGTCGAAGACCTCCGGCGCAACGGCCGCTTTGGGCACGATGCCCTGAATGGTGCCGCTCCCGTCGCGGAAGATGGGGAAGAGCAGCTTGCCGCTGGCGCGCAGGTTGTACAGCCATCCTCGCAGGCGAACGGTCTGACCTTCATGCTGGCCTATGTTGGCGATGGATGTGAGCGGGGCGGCAACAGGTGTTTCGGTAGACATACAAGGTCAAGTGTATGCCTGAGCAGCACTAGCCGAGTGCAGTCTCCAGCAGTAGCAAGGCCTTGGCTGCCTTCGCGCTTACAGTCTTGCTGTCGAGTTCGGGTAAGTAGGCAATCTCCAGCACACCTTTCGCACTGGGTGCAATGTGCGCGATGCCCTCACACGCCACCTTCCAATCGATAGTGCCTTCGCCTGGCCAGAGATGATCGTCACGTTCCCCACCGTTATCGTGCAGATGCAACTCCGCGATGCGTGGCGCAAGCAGCCCGAAAGCTTCGGAAAGAGGAGCCATGCCGGGAAGGTTCATATGGCCCACGTCAAGGCAGACACCCACCGAATCGAAGTGGCCCATGCGCAGGATATCCAACAGGTTCTCCGGTCTGGTCACGTCGTTGTGCAGCGTCTCAACCAGTGTCTTCACGCCGAGCGGATGCGCAAAGGCCTTGATGTGTTCGATCGCCGTGAGTGACAGGTCCAGCGATCGCTCGCTCCATTTGTCGTCGCGAGTGCCAAGGTGCAGCACGATGGAATCGATGTCAATCTGTTCGGCTGTTTCGAGCGCGCGCTTTACCTCGTCCATGGCGTCGATGCGTTTGTTCTTCTCTGGATCAATCAGGTTGATGGTCGCGGCCACATGCCTGCTCCACTGTGCGGGCAAGGTGGTGCCGTCGAAGATCGGCTGGTGCAGCGTCGCGCGGCATTCGTTGCTGCGGAACCAGTTCGCGAGTTCCTTGATCTCGGCGCGGTCGGTGTAGTCGGAGTGGTGACGTGCGGCAAGCAACTCGCTCGACTGCGCGCC
>CALMAP010000209.1:18675-27144 GCA_937859825.1 uncultured Terriglobus sp.
TAAGCGTGGGTGCGGTATGGCGGCTCCATTGCGCTTCTTCGTCGACGGTGAAGAGCGGCATATGCATCGTGGCTTCGACGTCGTTGGATCGAAACCAGGTGGCGACTTCTTTCAACGCGCCGCGATCGGTGTAGTCGAAGTGGTGACGTGCGGCAAACAACTCGATCGACTGCGCGCCTCCGGAAACGAGCGCGTCCAGCAGACCCGCGTGCAAACGCTGCTGCAGGAAGACATGCGTGCTGATGGCGCGGAGCATTAGCTTGACCATAGCAGCCAGCAGCATGCAACAAGGACTCTGCGCTGGTTCCTGCCTCGTGTTCAGAACGAGTGGGCAGAATCAATGCTTCAATGCTGTATCGATCGCGGCCTGCGCGAGGGGTGCCATAATCGCGTAGCCTGCCGGCGTGGGATGGACGCCATCTTTGCTGGTGCCTGTCTTCATCCCACCCTGTTCGTCTGTCAGCGCAGAGTAGTAATCCAGATACACGCAATGCTGTTCAGCCGCGAACTGCCTGATCCATGCGTTCAGTTCGCGGACACGGGAGGCAGGCTCGATGCCCTTGCGCCAGGGAAAGTCGGAAGTGGGCAGAACGCTGGCAAGAATCACTTTGATCCCGTTTGCCTTGGCAATGGCAACCATGGAGCGGAAGTTGTCCTCGACCATCGGCAGGGAAGACAGGCCGGTGTTGCCTGCAAGATCGTTGGTTCCGGAGAGTACTAAAACGACGGCGGGTTTCAGCGCGACCACATCCTGCTGAAAGCGGAGAAGCATCTGCGGCGTGGTCTGCCCGCTGATGCCGCGGTTCACGTAGGGCTTGTCTGGGAAGAAGACCGAGCCGTCGCGCCTTCCCCAGGCGTCGGTGATGCTGTCGCCCAGAAAGACCACCCTGCCTGCGGGTGCGGGCGGCAGGGTCCCATTCTCTTCGCGATAGCGGTCCAGCCCGGGCCAGTCCCCCAGCCGCCTCTGCATGGTTTGGATTTGTTCGGGCTTCAGCGAGGCCACAGGCGCGGTGATCAGAGCGTCCACGCGAGCAGGTTGGGCAGGTGTAGCCGAAGGAGTAGGTGTCTGCTGCGCAGGTAAGAGAAGGCGGAAAAACAGGACGGTACATAGCACCGCGAGCAGGTTCAGAAGGCGCATCGTTCCTCCGTCGGATGATGGAGCCAGTGTACGGCCACCTTCTTCCTGGCGAGACTCCGCTGGAGAAAACGTTTTTCGTATTGCCAAGTCCCTCTTCCTTTCCTCAGAATGTGAAAACGATGACATCTTCCGCGAAGCACCCGTTCTTCCGGCGCAGCCGTTCTCTTACGCCTGTTCTGCTAACGGCCCTCATAGCAGCAGGTTGCTTCGTCTCTGCTGCCCGTGCCCAGGATGGGGCCGTGATCGAAATCCAGGCAGACAAGTCCCTGCACAAGGTCAGCCCCACGCTCTACGGACTTATGACGGAGGAGATCAATTACTCCTACGACGGTGGCCTGTACGCGGAGATGGTCCGCAATCGGACCATGGAGCACGGCTGGGCAGGCATCGCCCGGTGGGACATGGTGGACACCGGTACTGGCCGCGGCACGGTGAAGCATGAGTCTGGGGACGGTCCTACAACGGATCTGCCCAGCAGCCTGCAACTGGATGTGACCGCGGCGGATGCTCAGAACCAGGTGGGTATCCGGAACGAGGGGTACTGGGGCATGGCCGTCCGCCCGGACACGACCTACATGGCGTCGTTCTTTGCCAAGGCTCTTAGCCCCACGGCCGGTCCAGTCACGCTGTCCCTGGTGAGCGACACAACCGGCAAAGTTCTTGCGACCGCCACCACCGCGGCGCTCAATGGGGAATGGAAGCGCTATGAAGTCCCGTTACGGACTGGCAAGCTCGTACCTTCTTCGCTGAATCATCTGCAGCTTACGTTGCAGCAGCCCGCATCGGTGCGCCTGCAACTCGTCTCTCTGTTCCCGCCCACTTACAAAAATCGCGCCAACGGCAACAGGGTCGACCTGATGGAGATGCTCGCCGCGATGCACCCGAAGTTCCTACGACTGCCCGGCGGCAACTATCTTGAAGGCGACACCGTAGAAGAGCGCTTCGACTGGAAGGCCACCCTCGGTCCACTGCAGAACAGGCCGACCCATCGCAGTCCCTGGAACTACACGTCCACAGACGGTATGGGCCTGCTCGAGTTCCTCGAATGGACAGAAGACCTGAAGATCGAGCCGGTGTTAGCGGTGTACGCCGGATACTCGTTGAAGGGAGCACACGTTGGGCCGGGCGCGGCCTTGAAGGGCTACGTGGATGACGCCCTCGATGAGATTGAGTTCGTCACAGGCGACACCAATACCAAGTGGGGGGCCATTCGCGCGCAACTCGGCCACCCGGCACCGTTCCCGCTGCACTATGTCGAAATCGGCAACGAGGATGAATTTGATCGCTCCGGCAGTTACAGTGGCCGCTACGCGCAGTTTTATCGGGCGATCAAGGCTGCCTACCCGCAACTGCAACTTATTGCCACCACGCCTGTGACAACAGTCACACCTGACGTGATCGACGACCACTACTACAAGCGTGCCAACGAGTTCTACAAAATGCTCGAAAAATACGACAGTGTCGATCGGAGCGGGCCCAAGATCTTTGTCGGAGAGTGGGCCACGCGCGAAGGCTCGCCAACGACCAACCTGGGCGCGATGCTTGGGGATGCGGCGTTTATGACGTCACTGGAACGTAATAGCGACCTGATTGTCATGGCTTCCTACGCTCCCCTGTTCGTCAATGTGAACGGCATGCAGTGGGAGGGTGACTTGATCGGCTACGACGCAATCTCCGCCTATGGCTCACCGTCCTACTATGCACAGGCTCTGTTCGCGGAGTACCTCGGCACAAATGTTCCGGAGTCACACAAGACCGGCGGGAGCGACAGGTTGTTCTATTCCGTCACCACGGATTCGGCCAGAAACAAAATCTATCTCAAGCTGGTGAATGCAACTTCAACGCCACAAGCTGTCACGCTGAAGTTGAACGGAACGGGCAAGCTGGCGCGTGAGGCCACCGTGGAGACACTTGGCGGTGCCGATCCGGCGGAAACCAACTCCATCACCGATCCGAAGCGCATCGTTCCGCTGCACAGCATCATTCGCGGCATCGGCCCCAACGTGCAGCATACGGTGCCGGCATATAGCGTGCAGGTCATTACGTTCGGGTCTTAGTTTTTGCATAAATTGGAAGGAATGGGTAGGAGCAGAGGAATGGTACGGCGTAGCTGGACTTCCAAAATTTGTATCAGTGCGATCGCAGTGGTTCTCTGCGCCTTGCCGATGCACGCACAAGACCCCTTTACAAGCTGGCCGGAGGGGTACTCTCCTCAGCAGGTAGGCAAGCGTGTTTCGGAGCATTTTGTTACGTCCGCGCACCAATACGGAGCAACGCTGCATTACTCCGAAGTGGCGACCTGGTATGGTGCGTTGAGCTTTGCGAACCTTACCCACGACGATGCCCTGCGAAGCGCGTTGATCAAGAAGTACCAACCACTTGAACCCGGTGGCAGCGATGCTGCACGCATTCCCACGCGGCATCATGTGGACGATTCCATCTTCGGCATCATTCCGCTGGAGATCGCAATCCAGACGAAAGACCCGAAGTACCTCGCCGAGGGCAAGGCATGGGCAGACCGCCAGTGGGAGAACCCGCAGCCCGACGGCCTCTCCGGAGAGACACGCTTCTGGATCGACGATATGTACATGCTCACGATCCTGCAACTTGAGGCCTGGCGCGCTACGGGCGACCACAAGTATCTGGACCGCGATGCGAAGGAGATGGTCGCCTATCTTGATAAGTTGCAGCAGCCGAATGGCCTCTTCTTCCACGCGGAAGACGTGCCGTTCTTCTGGGGCCGTGGCGACGGCTGGGTGGCGGCAGGCATGGCAGAGATGCTGCGCGATCTTCCGGAGGATCACCCGCAGCGTGCCCGCATCCTGAGGAGCTACCGCCTGATGATGCAGGCGCTCGTCAAGTATCAGGGCAGAGATGGCATGTGGCGGCAGCTTATCGACAAGCAAGAGTCCTGGCCGGAAAGCTCCAGCTCTGCCATGTTCACCTTTGCGCTTGTTACCGGAGTAAAGAACGGTTGGCTAAGTGGTCCGGAATATACGTCTGCCGCGCGCCGCGGCTGGCTGGCCGTTGCGGGCTATATCGACCAGCACAGCGACATTACCAGTGTGTGCGAAGGCACCGGTAAGAAGAATGACCTGCCCTACTACCTTCTGCGCAAGCGGATCACCGGAGACTTTCATGGCCAGGCACCGGTGTTATGGGCAGTGGCTGCGTTGCTGCGGTAATCAGTTTTGAAAGCCATACTTCGAGATAAGCAAAATAGCGCTGCCGTGGTGCCGACGACGATGTAAGTACGCAGCCCCCACGCTCTTGCGGCGCATCTCGCGTTTCACGCCGATCAGGCAGAAAGACCGAACGCCGCAGCTAACTCGTAAAGCTGTCGAGATGTTTCTCCATAGGCCATGGCGCTTATCCCGCTACTTATGTTTGCCGATGGGTGCCGTTGCCGAGAAGAAAGACGGATCGACCGGACGAAATTCAATCTTGGTCACAAAGCGCTGACTTACCATGTCGCCGTTGAAGTAGCGGGTAGTGGCAAACGGCACGGGTGTGCCGGGTTCATTGTGCCAATCACTGTACTCTTCGATGTCCTCGTCGAAGTCTTTGTACTTGTCGTTCCGGGCTTTAAAGCTGCGGCGGATGGGCAGGTGCGTGTCCACTTCCAGGTCCACCGTCAGGCTTTCATTCTGCGCATTGATGATGGTGATGGTGTCTGCCTGGCGACGCGCTACCAGATTATGTCCGCCATAGATGACGATCGTTTGCGGGTCGTTGACCCAGGTGGTCACCAGGCTGTCGAGCGAATACTTCTGACGGCGAAAGTATGCCTCGCGGTCTTCCTTGGGCAGGTCCTTGCGGCCTTTAAAGGTGACCTCGTATCCCTCGGCCGGCGTCCAGATCTGCACGATGTCGCGCTTCTTCGTCAGCTCAATACGGTCTTCAAAGTTGCTGCCCGCAAGCGGGTGGTGGTAGAGCACATATTCCGTAGAGCCGGTCGGCTCGTTCTTGAAGAAGGTCGAGGTGCGGCCCTCCAGCCGGTAGTCCTGCCGCTGCATGCGAAGATCACCGCCAAGCGCCGCAGTCATTTGCGTAAGCAGGGTACGGGCCTTTGCATCCTCAGTGCCATTCGGAGAGGTCTGTGTGACCACAATGCGGTCATCGGCTTTTGGCTTGGCAGCAGGGCTCTGCCCAGCCACGACAGTTGCTGCCATCAGCAGCGATGCGGCGCATGCGGCCTGAACATATTGAGGCAAGTGCGAACGAAACAGAAACAAACAACCACCTCAGCGGCGTGAGCAGCGGTCAACCGACCAGCACCGCTCCGCCATTCACGTTGAAGATTTCACCGGAGATGAAGGCCGCCCATGGCGTGCACAGAAACAGGATCGGTCCGGCAATCTCATCCGGCGTACCCACCCTGCCCAGCGGGATGGTGTCGAATATCTTCTTGGACGCGGTTGGCTCGCTCAGGGTGCGCTCACTCATTTCTGTTCGGACCCAACCGGGCGCGACACAATTGACCGAGATGCCCTGTGCGGCCAGTTCTGACGAGAGTCCCTTGGTCATGCTGATGAGGGCGCCCTTGCTTGCGGCATAGTCGGTATGGAATGCTTCTCCGCGCTGGCCAGCGGTGGAGCTGACCAGCACTATTTTTCCCCGGCTGCCATCCTGCGCGGGCACCTGCCGCTGCATCTGTACCACGGCGGCGCGCACCAGGCCGAAGACACTGTCCAGGTTGATGCCGAGCGTGCCACGCCACTGCTCGTCGGTCATGCTGCCAATGGGCGCATCGTGCGAGGGCCACACGCCGTGGTTGGCGACCAGGCAGTCAAGCCGGCCGAAGGCCTGCACTGCGGCAAAGACCAGTGCGCCGCCTTCGGCTGCAGTGGAAAGCTCCTGCCGAACGGCAACGCACCATTCCGGCCCGCCACACTCTGCCTGCAATGCGAGTGCCCGGTCTTCGGCTGCACGATAGCTGAAGGCGACGCGTGCGCCGGCACGCCGGAAGAGCCGCACTGTCGCGGCGCCGATGCCGCGAGAACCGCCCGTAATGAGGGCCACTTTACCGTCGAGAGATAGATCGATACCGCTGTGTTGCATCAGCACTATCGTACCGCTGGTGCTCTTACGCTCATTGCTTCGCTGGCAACGCCTTGCGCTCTCGCACGATCTGGCGGTATTCCCGCAAGGCCAGTTGCTGCAGCCGCTGTACGCGCGGTGGCATGCGGTTGGACACATAGGCATACGCCGCCCGTAACTCGGTCTCAAGTTCAGCCGTTGAGAAGACCTCCCAGTCCTCCAGCGCGACCCAATGCGCACGCGCCAGATTCGGAGCGGGCCGAACGCCGTCCAATTCCAGAAGCTGCGGCATGCGAACAGGACCGGCAGCGAATGCGAGCACCAGGCGTTCGTCCGGTTCCGCAGGCAGGATGGCGAAGATCTTGCCGCCCACGGCGCGATCCAATGTCCAGTACACCAGCTTGCCGCGCCATTGCAGCGTCTCTGCCACGCGTGGCAGCTTGAGCAAAAACTGCCGGGTGCGCTCGGTGCGTTGTTGCGATGTGCTCATCGTCATCGTGTGGATGCTAGTATCCCGCCATGCTCTCTGAAACGCTGCTGCGCGCTGACGGTCTGACCAAGCGGTACGGTGAGCATACCGTGGTTCGCGATGTGTCTCTACAGATCGCGCGCGGAGAGATTCTCGGCCTTGTGGGTGAGAGCGGCAGCGGCAAGAGCACGGTCGCGCGCATGGTGTTGCGCCTGATCGAGCCAACTGCGGGCTCGGTCGTGTTTGACGGCGTGGACGTGCTTGCCGCCTCGAAAGAGCAGCTTCGCCGGCTGCGCAGGCGCATGGGCATCGTCTTCCAGGACCCATACGCCGCCTTGAATCCCCGCATGCGCGTCCGCGACATTCTTGCGGAGCCGTTCGCAATCCACAAAGAAGAGCGGCTTCGCGGGGCGAAACTGCAGGCGCGGCTTACGGCAATGCTGGATGAGGTAGGTCTTCCCGTGTCGTCTCTTTCGCGCTACCCGCATGAGTTCAGCGGCGGCCAGCGCCAGCGCATCAATATCGCGCGGGCACTCCTGCTGCGTCCGGAGCTTCTGGTGCTGGACGAACCGGTGAGCGCGCTGGATGTATCGGTAGGTGCGCAGGTAATCAATCTGCTGCGCGATCTGCAGGGGAGGCACGGGCTCACGTGCCTGTTCATCTCGCACTCGATGCCGCTGGTGCGTTACCTGTGTGACCGCGTCGCAGTCATGCAGCGCGGCCGGTTGGTCGAAATGGGCGGTGCCGTTGCCATCTGTGACCACCCGCAGGAGCCATACACCCAGGCGCTCATCGCGGCTACGCCTGAGTTCGCCCTGCCTGCGGTTGTACGGTAAACGCCGATGCAGCGCGGAGCGGCTTCGTAGAATGAAGCTATGAGCCACGAAGGCATTCGGATCGTCAGCCTGGAGGAGTCGCGGCGTGAGCAGCAGCAGGAACAGCCACTGCCGCCCGACGCAGTGACGCCCGCCAAAGTGAAGATTGCAATAACCGAGGGCACCGGCGTCGAGATCGTCTGGAAAGATGGGCAGCGCTCTCACTGGAGCTTTCCCTACCTTCGCGACGCCTGCCCGTGTGCCACCTGCCACGAAGAGCGTGAAAAGACAGGCCGCAAGCCCGGCGAACCCAAGCCTGTGCCGCAGCAGATGTTTCCCCTCTACACGCCACCCGCCCGTCCTGTAAAAGCGGAGCCGATCGGCCGGTATGCCATCAAATTCAAGTGGGCTGACGGGCATGAGAGCGGCATCTATGCCTTTGAGTTCCTGCGGCGGCTCCACGGGGAGATGCTTTGAGCAATCTGTCGAACGCCCGGCCTGAACTGGCCACGCTGGAAGCAAAGCTGGAGCCACTCTACGCGCGCCTCGCCAACCACCCACTCTACCGTTCGCTGGCAAGCGTGCAAGATCTGCGCACGTTTATGGAAGCGCATGTGTTTGCCGTCTGGGACTTGATTAGTCTGCTGAAATCGTTGCAGCGAGGCTTGACCTCGGTCGACGTGCCCTGGGTTCCGTCGCCCATGCCGGAGAGCCGCCGGTTGGTGAACGAGATTGTGCTGGGCGAGGAGAGCGATGAGTACGAGGGCCAGCCGTTAAGCCACTTTGAGATGTACCTGATGGCGATGGAGCATTGCGGTGCATCTACGGTCGGAATGCGCGGGCTGCTTGCCGCCTTGCAGAAAGGCGCGTCCGTGCGGGATGCCCTGCAGGAAGCTGGAGCACCGGCTGAGGCTACGGCCTTTGTTGCCGACACCTTCTCCCTTCTGGATCAAGCAAAACTGCACGTGACCGCTGCTGCCTTCACCTTTGGACGGGAAGACCTAATC
>CALMAP010000209.1:27154-29505 GCA_937859825.1 uncultured Terriglobus sp.
CTTGAGCGGCACATCGAGGTCGATGGCGACCAGCACGGTCCGATGGCGCTGCGCATGATCGCCGAGCTTTGCGGTGACGATGCAGCGAAGTGGCTCGAAGCGGAGCGCGCAGCGATTTTTGCACTGGAGTCGCGGCTGCGGTTGTGGGACGGAATCCTGGCCAAAGTAAGAGCACAGCAACGAACGTTCTCTGCCTAATGCAGCCCTGGGCAATGTGCTTCATCTTCGCGGGACCTGGGCAAGCAGCTCCCTTCGCTGCGCTACGGGATGACAAACAAGCTACGGAATACAAACAAGCTGCGGGAAGAACAAATGAAGCGTTAGCCGCTCAATCGATCTTCGTGGCGTGGCCGTGCTCGAACGTGATGGTCACCGGATGCCCGTTGTCGTCGTACTCCACGGTACGGTTGTTGGGTGAGCCGCTACCCGGTTTGCTGACCTGACCCAAGGCGAGCTGTGCCTGCAGTTCGTTCATGCCGAGCACGGGTTTGTGGGCATCCACAGCCTGCCAGATGTTTGCGGGCCAGTGCTTGTACAGTGCGTGAGGGTCGTCGTAGAAGTACGCCTCGTCAAGGTAGAAGGTGTACTGCCCGTTCTCCTTGTATCCGATCGGCGTGCCGAACAGCTTGCCTGCATCGCTGGGCCGGTGGAAGAGCAGGATCACCTGCTTGTCACCGGCGGGCACACGTGAGTACAGGTTCTTTGGCGCTGACTGCTCGATGAAATTCACCAGATCCAGCGGCTCCGCACCCATCAGCAGACCGGCCTGATGCGCATAGTCCAGGTGACTGGAGGTTGCCGGGTAATACTGCATCTGCCCACTGGCGAAGGCCCAGATGCGTTTGCCGTTCAGCGCCTTTACGTCGGCCATCGTGCTTGGATAGATCTTGCGCGGAACGATGTAATCGTCCTGAATCAGGTGGTGGCTTGGACCTTCGTCCACCTTGACGGTCTGCTCATCGTGCCGCGTTTTCACCACAAGATACACGCGTACCGCCACGGCAAGAAGCAGCAGAGCGGTAAGAGCAAAGGCAAGCTTCTTCATGCTGCCTGACTTTGAGGACTCTTCTTCTGTGGTGTTCCGGTCGTTTGTTTCCAGCATGAGTACTGCTCCCGCGAGAGTGTTTGCAGAAGGATAGATGCGATTCGCGCGTTGTTTGTCGAGTGGAAGCCTAATCAATAGGCTCACTGCCGCTGTAGGCATTGGCGGTCAGCAACTCTTCTGTCGTCAGCGTGTCCACGTTGCGGAGCGTGGGAAAGAAAACACTCCATAGGCCGGTCACCATCATGGATCCGATGCCGCCCCAGACCACGGCGCGGGTTGCGCCAAGCCATTGCGCCGTGAGGCCTGACTCGAATTCGCCGAACTCATTGGAAGTGCCGAGAAACAATGAGTTCACAGCAGAGACCCTGCCGCGCATCTGTGATGGCGTGCCAAGCTGAAGGATTGCGGAGCGAACAATCACGGAGACGTTGTCGCTGGCGCCGATCAGCACCAGCATCAACAATGAGAGCGGCAGCGACCGGGACAATCCAAAGCCAACCGTGGCCGCGCCGAAGATGCCGACGCACACCAGCATCAGTTTGCCGGCATTGCGCTTGATGGGCAGCCGGGCCAGCGTCACAGAGATGCCGAGCGCTCCGATGGCTGGGGCAGCACGCAACATGCCCAGCCCACGCGGGCCGGTGTGCAGAATGTCCTGCGCGAAGATCGGCATCAGGGAAGTCGCGCCACCCAACAAGACGGCGAACATGTCCAGTGAGATGGAGCCGAGCAGCAGCCGGGCCTTGCGGACATATCGAAGGCCTGCAAGCATGTTCTGCAGACTGAACGCCTTCTTTTCCATGACCTCCTTCCTTGGCTGGATCGTGCTTACCAGGCCGAGGAAGCAGAAGAGCGACAGCAGCGTCGCAAGGTAAACGATGGGTGCGCCGCTCAGGCGATGCGCGGCAGCAGGCAAGGTGAGTGTAAAGAGCAGGCCGCCAACTGCGGGTCCTGAAATGTTCGCGGTTTGAAAGACTGCGGAGCCCCACGTCATTGCGTTCACAAAGCCTTCTTTGGGGACGAGAGAAGGCAAAATCGCGGAAGCCGCTGGCCCTGAGAACGCGCGGCCCAGTCCGATCAGGAACAAGGTAACGTACACCGCCACTACATTCCGTGTGCCCATATAGCTGAGTACAAGCAGGGCGGCGGTACAAAGGGTCTGCAGGCCATAACAGATCAGAATGACTCGTTTACGGCTGAAGCGGTCTGCCACGTGTCCCGCAGGCAGAACAAAAAGAATGCTTGGCAGGAAGAGTGCCAACCCGGTAGCGCCGAGTAGCAGGGGAGAGTGCGTGATCTGGTAAAT
>CALMAP010000210.1 GCA_937859825.1 uncultured Terriglobus sp.
GGAGAAGCAGCGTCAGGACGCACTCAACAGCGACACCGTGGCTATCGACTTTGCGCGTCCATCGGCGGCCACTGCACCCGTTCCACAGAGCACATCCATTCTCGCTGAACGCGACCAGGCACCAGTCAAGGTGACCGCAGAAAGTCCCAGTGCCGGCGATGTTGCCTCTGCAGGCGTCCCGGTCAAGCTTTCTGCGGACAAGTCTGACCCGATGGCGCCTTATGACTTCGATAGCTATCAAGGAAGGTTGTACCGCGTGTTTGAAGGGACGGTGCTCGAAGGCGTCGTCACGAACCACATTGACGGCGGTCTAAGCGGCCCGGTCATTCTCAGCCTAACGACTGATCTCTACTCCCACGACCACCAGCAGCTTCTCTTGCCGCAAGGCACGCGCATTTTGGGAAGCGTACAAAGTGTCGGCAACGCGCAACAGCGCAAACTCTTCGTCACCTTCCATCGGGCAATTTGCCCGGACGGTTTCTCGCTGGAGTTCAGCAAGTACCTTGCGCTCGACCAGATCGGCACCACTGGCCTCGCGACCAATGTCAACCATGGGTACTTGCAAGCCTTCGCCGCCGCTGCCGCCGTCGGCGGGCTGGGCGGCCTAGCGCAGATCGGGAACAACGGTAGCGTTCTTTCGCCTTCGACCGAAATCCGGGACGGCATTTCCGAACAGTCCGCCGCCGAAGGTGAGCAGGTTCTAAATCACTTCTTGAATCGGCGGCCCATTATCACGGTCAAGGAGGGATCTCGTGTTCGCGTTTACATCGGCACGGACCTCCTTATTCCTTCTTATGCAGAACATCGCGTCACCCCAACGCTGTGAGGCCCCCGATGATTCTCGATTCAGTTCTAGACAACCAGAAGGCTCGCACAACTCTGGGCACTCTTCTTTTGGTCTTCTCGATCTTTGCCGTCGTATTGGCGGCGAGGCACGGCTTGATCTCAGCCCTGTTCGACGGATTGGGACGGGGCTTTCTTTACCTGGCGCACCCGTCAGAGACGCACCTCCCGTCCTTTCTGGAGCGGCTAAACCCAACCTCGATCGAGTGCAACTAGCACTCGTCCTTTTGCAAAGGAGTTGCACATGACGTTCACTTCGCGGAAACGCAAATGGCTGATCGGTGCGGGAGCGGCATTGCTTCTAACCGCTACGCCCAGCTTCGCACTCTTCGGAATCGGAGACATCGTCTTCGACCCGACCAGCTACGCCAGTCTTGTCTCCCAGCTCACCACGCTGGAGACGCAGTACAACATGCTCAAGAACAACGTTACGCACTTCTCTTGGAAGCAACAGTGGCAGACCACGCTGACGGCTCTCAAGAACGCGAACGTCGCCAATATGTTCGGCGAAACTGCCGGCATCAACATCGCGCTCAACAGCAATTCGCCGAGCTCCTCGGTGACGGGCTGGAAAGCCACCACGGTGTCAATGAACAGCGGGACCAGCACTTACCTTGCCGGCCAGTCGCTCGGCAATGACCGCATGGCACAGCTCGCGATGGTGGAGATGTCCGATTCCGTCTCGCCGGACTGCCTCACGGCTGTCGGGCAGTACCGGACAGGCCGCACTCAGAATGCTTCTGCAGTCAGCACCCTGTCCGGCCAGCAGGTAGACGGCACCGACAGTACGAATTCCGAGGTCGAGCAACTAAACCTGCTGAATGCGGCCGAGGCGCAAAAGATGTCAGAGATGCAAGCGCAAGGCACCATCCAGACCTGTCTTGCGTCGCAAATGACCGTCGCCAACATGCAGCAGCGGAACGCGGCAGCGCAAGACCTCAACACCGTTGCCTTCGTTCAACAACAACGCGCCGCAAACAACGTGAGCGCGGTGGGTGAAGGCAACACCTGGCAGACGTACATTCCCTAACCGTCAACACTTACCGACAGAGAGATTTGAGATGACAACCGTCATGGCTTTAGCGCAGGCACTTCCCAGCGCGAATTCTGGGGTCGATTGGCTGTATCAATTCACCAACAACCTCACCAATCTGACCACGCAGAATGGCGGTGTCCTCACGCAGTTCGGGCTAATCGAGCTGAGCTGCATCCCTCTGTTCGTTTTGATCAGCATGGTCATCAACTGGAACACCAGCACCATGACGTTCCGGCTCCATCATGAGCCTTTGCGTGCTGGCGATCTGGTGAACTTCCTACTACGACTCATCATTTGCTCGCTTCTCTTGAACTACTGGGTCAATCCCTTCCCCGGCGCGAGTTTCGGTATTAATCATTTCTTTTCTTACATCGCCCAGGCGATGGTCGCAGCCTTCGACCAGAGTTCTCTCGACAACCTGCTGCAACTCCTCAAGACGGCGGGCGACAACACGCCCGTCCCGTCCTTCACCGCGCCGACGCAGATCCTCTGCTATTTCATCGTGCAAGTCATGCTCGGACTGGCGTCCGCGATTCTGTTTCTCATCAACTGCAGCGCGTTCATCCTGTACGGCGTCACCGCGCTCTTCGGCCCGGTGTTTGTCCCACTCTTGATGACCAAAACCTTCCGCGCAAAGTTCTTTCATTTTCTCGACGTGCTCATCAGCTTCGCTATGATTCGCGCGGTCGCAGCAGCTTTCATCTTCGTATGGGCGGGTTTCCTGAATGGCTTTATCCAGCAGACATTCAATGGCAACTATTCCATCGAGATGTGGTTAGCGAATCTAATACCCTGTGCGATGGTCTTCGTCGCTTTCATCATCAACATGCTCTTCATTCCGAGTATGACGCAAGCAATCTTTGGCGGTGCGGCGGGACTCACCTCCGCAGCGACCAGTACGGCAGGGGCTCTGATAGGCGGCGCGATCATCAAAGGAGCGGCTTAGTCATGTGGCAATTAATCTCAGCATTCTTTATCGGTCGAGCGGTGGGCGGGTGGCGCTACATGCGAGTCGTCCTCTTAGTGCTCCTGCTCGGATGTCTCGCTGTCGGCTTCCTCTATGCGCTAGTCGTTTTCAATGCGGTTCGCAACACCCCGGAGACTCATCATGTCCAGCACCACTCTAGCCACTGAAGCTCGCCTCCCTCCAGCGCAATCCGTCCTCACGGACAAGATCGGAAACGAGGTCTACGCCTCGCACTATTCCGAACGGAAAGCCTATCGCTTCGTCATCGGCTGCGGCACGGCAATCCTGTTCGGATCGCTTTGGATGAACTTCTCTCTCGCTCTCCGTCCGATTGCGAATCGCTACATCCGTATCGACGAAATGGGCCGCGCGCAGGCGATCGCGTACACGGACTTAAATTACAGTCCCCGCGAGGGCGAAGTCCGCACCTATCTCACAGATTGGGCCAACTATCGCTACACCATTAATCGCGAGACCATCGGCTTGAAGTATCCGCTCAACTACTACTTCCTGTCCCAGAATCTTGCCCCTCAGTTGATGACGGACGACAACCAGAATCACCTTGTCTCACAAGTGGTGGGCGGCCAGATCGAGCAGAGCGATGTGGAGGTGAAGAACGTCACGATCACCTCCATGTCTCAGGAGACCGTCCAGGGCGCAACCATTGCTCGCGGTGCGGCCCTTGTGACCATCGACAAGCTCTACTCCGCCCGCAACTCCCGCGAGCCGCGGCGTGAGCATTGGGTGCTCAGCATCACCTACTACCTCAATCCAAAACAAGTCAGCGACCAGGCCAAAGTGTTTCCCCAATTTGAGACGATCAATCCGCTTGGATTGACTATCACCGAGTTCCACGAAAACCGCGTCTCGGTCGACCCGATTGTGACAGCGACCCCGGTGCCGACCGGCCTTCCTCCAACGACAACTCCAGCGGGAGCGCGGCCATGAGCTTCCAGTTGATACTCCCATTCTTTCCCGAAGAGCTGCGCGGGCTGTTGCTTGATCCCAGCATCTCGGATTTGATGATCAATGGCGCGACGGGTGTCTATGCCGACCGTGGCGGAGTCGTACAGTACATCCCGCTGTCCGCGCCTTACACCAACGAGCGCCTTACGGCGGCTATTGAGCGCGTTGCACGGATTCTTGGTCAGGACCTCACCAGCCAGAATCCGATCCTCAATACGCGCTTGCCGGACGGCTCGCGCGTGGCAGTCGTGGGTGCGCCTTCGTCCATCAACGGCCCCACACTGACCATCCGCAAATTCAACCGTTGGTATACGTCCGATGAGTTGGTCGCATCAGGCAGCCTTCCGGCTGGCGTTCGCGACACCGTTGTGTCGCTCATGCTGGACAAGAAGAACGGCCTCATCTCAGGCGGGACCGGGTCGGGTAAGACCACGATGATGAAAGCCATCCTCGACCACGTTCCGGCCAACGAACGGCTCGTCATTATCGAGCAACCGGCTGAGCTGAAGGTTTCCCATCCGAACGCCGTCCGCTGGGAAGCGGTCGAGGAGATTCCCGGCCAGGTTGCCATCACGCCGAGTGAGCTTGTAGCCGCCGCTCTACGCCACCGTCCCGACCGGATCATCATGGGCGAAATCCGGAATGAGTGCGGCTACGACCTGCTGCAGGCCATGAACACCGGCCACGGTGGAACGCTCTCCACCATTCACGCCAAGTCCGCGTGGGATGCTCTGATTCGTCTCTCCAATCTGGCCCTGAGTGCCAGGCCCAATCTGAACCACGGGTTCATGCGGTCAGAGACTGCGGAAGCCATCGACTTCGTATTGCATTGCGAGCGCGACCACACCGGCCGGCGGCGCGTTCGTGAGTTGATTACCGTCAGCGGCTACGACCATGCGGACCAACGCTTCCAGACCGAGGAAGTCTACCGCGCTCCCCCTAACTAAGCCTGGCTACCAGCTAGAGAATTCAACCCGACTCTGAGGTCTTCCCGATGCTCCCACATGCTGCCAATCCGGCTGCACAGCCTCACCTGTCCCTAAGCATCTCCAGCGTGCCAGTAGCGAGCCGCGAAGAGCGCAACGGAGTTGGCGAGAAGCCGTCCTTTTCCGGAGCCGTTTCCACCAGTAATGGGCTGCGGTTTGGGCGAGCTGCCGCAGCCGAGAAGCTATGGGGTGACAAGGTCCAACGGGTGCCTTCCGCCTCGTATCCCGTCCTCTGCTCGGTCACGGCTTCGGGGCCAAACCGGCGCCCTGCGGCACGGCGTCGTTCTGCTTCGGCTTTGCCGCCCCTGCGGGGTCACGGCTCCTCCCAAAAGAAGTTTGTGAACCGCGGCAAAGAGCGCCGCACAAACTTCGTTCGGGCCCCTCCCAAAAAGCACTCCTTGGCACTTGGGAGCCGGGCCCACTCGCTCACGTTGTGAATGTGACCCGAGCAGGATACGGGAAATACAACGAAACGGAGATCAACACCATGTACCAGAACAAAGTCACCCTCATCGGCTTTCTCGGCAACGACGCAGAAGTTCGCTCCAACGACAACCGCAGCTTCACCACTCTGTCGCTGGCAACCAAGAGCTCCTACAAGAAGGACGGCAAGTACATCTCGCACACCGAATGGCACCGTTGCGTCGTCTTCGCGAAGAAGCTCAGTGAGTTCGCCGCCACGCTGAAGAAGGGCGCTCATCTCCAGGTCGAAGGCGAGCTACGCAGCCGGGAGTATCAGCCAGCCAAGGTGGGCAAGAAGCAGCCGGAGAAGAAGACCATCTGGGAGGTCCGGGGGGACTCGATCCTCAAGCTGGACCGGGCTGAGAAGAGTAGCCCAGAGGAGCAGGAAGCGGCAGACGTATCCCACGAGGAAGCGGCCGCATAAGCCGCCTTCTTTCCTTCAACTCGGAAGCTCGGTTGACGCCGGGCTTCCAGTTCCGTGAGAGCTCGCAATGAATACGACGATGGCCGCCGACTTTCTCACCCGTTGCTTCTGCCCCGGAGAGACGATCGCGGTACTGCTGCGCCGGGAAGTTCCCGTCAGAATCGCGCAGCGGATCGTGAGCTTGGAACAGGCAACGGCACCCGCGTACATGCGGTGGCTCGCGCACGAGAACGCGAGCGGCGTGAATGTCTATGTCGCTGCCAATCCGCTTCGCTCTGGCAGCCGCAAGCGAACCAAGGAATGCTTCGCCGAAGTCCGGCATCTGTACTTGGACATCGACTCTGATGGGGATGCGCGAGTCGCTGCGCTGCGCGCATCCGATACCGTTCCAGCACCAAACGCAATCATCTCCACTTCGCCCAACAAGAACCAGCTCCTCTGGTCTGTCGAAGGCTTCGACCTTGCTGTGCAAGAGCTGATGCTGAAGCAGCTCGCATCCGCCTTCGGCGGCGACGCAGCTTGCACCGACTGCAACCGGGTCATTCGCATTCCTGGATTCCACAACGCGAAGTACACGCCTGCCCACGCCGTCACCGTCGAATATCTCTCCGGTTCGGCGGCCCAACCGGAAGACTTCCGGCTCGCCGACAGCTCGCCCTCTGCCGTGCTGCCGCTACGCAGCTCCGCGCGGCCATCTGCAAGCAGAAAGCATACAGATTCCGAACGGGACTGGGCGTGGGTTCTATCGGAACTCTCCAGCGGAAAAGATGCGGTACAGCTCGCCGAAACGCTCGCTGCACGCCGCGCCGACAAGCCCAACCCTCTCTACTACGCCCAGCGCACGGTGGACATGGCCACCGCCCGTCTCGCCTTGCTCGCCGGGACTTCCATTCACGACGTAATCACCAGCCTTGAAGCACGCCATTCGGCTTCGCTTCCCGCGGCACTTTGCGCCGCTCGGGCACGGGAGATTGCCCAGACTGCAGCCAACATGATCGCCCGCCAACAGCTCGCCTGATTAATCACCAAAGGAGAACCACAATGCCCCTACTTGAAGTCGTCCAAACCAAACACGTTAGCGCATCCATTCGGCTTACCGAATCGACCGCAATCCAACTCAACCAATATGCACATCTCATTGGAGCTTCTGCCGATTCAGTCATTGAGGAAGCATTGAAACATTGCTTTGCGAAAGACCGTGAGTTCCAGGACTTCATCAAGACACCGGAAGCAAAGCAGGTAGCCGCATCGCTTCGCATTCGCAAAGCTGCGGCTTCAGAGGCGCCTGAAGTCCTGCCGAAGAAGCCGGCAATCGCGGCACAACCGACAACCCAAACATCAGCAGTTGCGGCGGGGTCGAAAGCATGACCCCGCGCTTGAATCGGTGGCAAGGCCACTACGGCGCTGCGCGCCGGAAGAAAGTTGACACTCCATCCCTAGTAGGGTGCTGCACAGTAACTTAGGTTGCTGTCTGCGAACCATATGAAAATGCGCAACCGCCGTTCGAGCCGGTTACCCGGCAGCAACTCAGGTTGCTACCGAGTAACCCGGATTTTGAAACTAATGCGAGGCCATCATGGCTGTCCTAGAGACCGGAAAAATAAACCGTACTTTGCGGGCAAAGGGCCGCAACAATCGCTGCCAGAGCGTCGGGACGAAGGTCACTCCCGAAGAGGAAACGGAGCTGATTCGCATCGCTGAATCGGACGGGAAGTTTCTCAGTGAATGGGTAAGGGACACACTGCTCCGCGCCGCGAAAGAGCGAACGAGGCCAGCAGATGCATTGATGGCAGAGGTTCAGGCGCTCCGTCTTCTCCTCATCAACGCTCTGGAGCCGCTTCTACGCGGTGACAAGATGACGCCGGAGCAATTCAAAGAGATGCTCCGGTATGTGAAAACCAACAAGCGCAAAGCGGCGGCGGACATGCTTGCCAGCTATGCAGAAGGGGCGACGGAACGGCCATGACCGACACGCAATGGGGACGCAGAGAGACTATCGTTCGCCCGCCTCACTATCCCGTGTACAGCTTCGGAGCCGTCTTCGTAGCGCTCTTTGTAACGGCGCTCTGCGTCTATCTCTACTTCGCTCTTGTGATGAGTCCGCTCCAGCGTTACTACCTTCCGTGCTACCTCGAAACCGGGTTTCTAGGTACGATGCGCCGTAGCAGCGACTACCAGCTCGTCACTGTCGCAGACCGCCAGCACCACGCACGGCCTGTTGCCGAAGCCGACGTGCAGCCAGGCTCCACGCCACAGGCCACCGGCAAGCCGATTCCTTTGGCGCTCTCACAAGCGGCCCGCAATTCCGGCGTCGTTTTCCTTTACCGGGCGGCGAAGGTGAACTACCAGAATCGACCGCTCCACGAGTACCTGCTGCGCTTCGTCTACGACGGCGACAGCTTTGTCTCGATCTTCCGAGTCCCCCTGTGGTCAGGGCTGGCAGTCTTCCTGTTCCAGCTTCCATTCGCAGTTCGCAAGGACATTCGACGGCTGAAAGAGTTGAAGTATGGGCGCTTGCTGAAAGGCCCGGTAATGGTCTCGCCGAAGGCATTCAATCGGGCTATCAAAGGCGACGGCGTCGGCTTCCGAGCGACCGAATCCAAAGACCTCATGCGTATTCCCCAGCGTGCCGAGGGGCAGCATATCGAACTGATGGGCGATACCGGGACCGGGAAGACCCGGCTCATTATGCAGCTACTCGTGCAGATCAGGGAACGTGGTCATTCAGCGATTGTGTACGACCCGGCGTGCGAGTTCGTTCAGCGGTTCTACGATCCGAAAAACGACACTATCTTGAATCCTCTGGACGCCCGCTGCCCCTATTGGGGACCGTCCGAGGAGCTGCGTCGCCGCGCGGAGGCAAAGGCCATCGCCGCTTCGCTCTATCAACCGACGACCGACAAAAAGGGCGAGTTCTTCACCGAGACACCGCAGAAAATCTTTGCCCATCTACTGACCTTTGGCCCGAGCCCGCAAGAGCTTGTCGAGTGGATGGCGAACCCCGATGAGATCGACCGCCGCGTCCAGAACACTGAGATGGCCATGATGATTGCGAAAGGCGCACAGCAGCAGCGCAATGGTGTCCTGGCATCGCTTGGGCTGATTGCGGACAGCCTGCGAATGCTACCGAAGAAAGAGACGGCGCATAGCCGCTGGAGTGCCACAGAGTGGGCGTAAAAGCGCAAGGGCTGGATCTTCATTACGTCAAAGCCGAGTGAGCGGGAGGCCCTACGGCCGCTGCACA